>JAJZEY010000345.1 GCA_021805585.1 Planctomycetota bacterium | reverse complement strand
TACGCTTTAGGCACGGCGCGCGTGGAAGTTTCCCAACCGCGGCAGCCCTGCTGGAAACTGGCCCGCCGCTGGCGAATGAACGAGCTTGTGGCCATGGTCATTGCGAACGGGCGCAGCGGCTGGTACCTGCGCGTGCGGGAAGAAGGCTTTGTGGAACCGGGCATGACCATGACGCTTCTGGCGCGCCCCCAAAGCGATTGGCCGGTCGCCCGTGCGAATCATATTCTGCATCATTGCAAAATGGACCGCGACCTTACCCAGGCTCTGGCCGCCGTCGGGCCGCTGGCGCAATCATGGAAAGACGAACTGCTTGAACGCCTCGTCCGTCTGCAACAGCAATCCAACGCCGATTCCGGAGAATCCGTGTAGGCTCGCGGGATTCGCGGAATCGGCGGAATTCTCCTGTTATGTATAGATATAATTATAACTTACGCATTGTTTTAAATTGTCGCATTTGGCATTCGGAAGGCTGCCCCGCCGGCTCCCGTTTTTCGGGGCTTAAGCTTCATTGAAAAATTGAAAAACCATATCCCACCAGTCCGGCAGAATTTCATGCGAAAAGTCCGGGTAAATAACCGATTTCTTCGCGGAGGTAATTTTGTTATACGCCGCAAACTGCGTGGATGGCGGACATATGCTGTCCATCAGACCAATACCCATTAACACGCTGGCACGAATACGCGGGGCCAGATGCTGGCAGTCTATATAGCCAAGCCGCGTGAAAATATCCGAATGACGCTGGTGCCGCGGGTCATGCCGCCGAAAAAAATCGGATAGTTCCTTATATGCCTCGCGGGCCTGATCCATTTCCCACACACGCTGATAGTCGCATAGAAACGGATATTCCGGCGCGGCTCTGGCAATCCGTGGTTCCAGCGCGGCACACGCCAGCGTCAGCCCCCCACCCTGCGATGCCCCGGTTGCAAACACGCGGCGCGGGTCAACCTCCGGCATATTCAGCAAAATTCCCGCAAGCTGCGCGGCATCCAGAAAAATGGACCGAAATACCAGTCGCTGCGGGTCCGGGTCTTCCAGCCCGCGCACGATGTGCCCGCGATGCGTGGTTCCACGGACCGGCGTAATATCTTCGGACAAGCCGCCCTGCCCGCGACAATCCATTGCCGCCACAATATAGCCCGCACCCGCCCAGGCAAGTTTGTCCAGCCAGTCGCCCGAATTGCCCGAATAACCATGAAACATGCATACTGCGGGAAGAGCCTTTAGTGGCGGGTTTTTAGGCCGCAGGAACTTGGCGTGAATCCGCGCACCGCCCACACCCGTATAATACAGGTCAAAACAGTCCACGTGCGGTGCCCGGAATGCCGCCGGACGCAATTCAATTTTCGGTTCCACCGCGTGCATTTCCCGCAGAGCGGTTTGCCAATAGGCGTCAAAATCCGCCGGTTTGGGATTCCGCCCCGGATATACGGCAAGTTCGTCCAACGGAAGATCAAGAATGGGCATGTCGTTACTCCATTGCCAGTTTGATTGGGCGACAGTGTAGCACACTACGGCGGAGCCGCAACGAATCATTTCGCCCGAAAGCGGAGTAACGACTATATCGCCTTCCGCAATCAACGAATAGCGCCCCCGAGCCACCGCCCTGCGCTCAGCCGCTTTGTTCAAGTTTCCCCATCGGATACCATACCCTGCATAAAACCGCGGCGGCTTTTCCGTCCGGAACCCTGACTTTGGCGGACTTGACCATGCGAATTGTACTTTATGGCGACTCCATGACCGAATACCTCCACACGCCGCCGCGCGTGCTGGCCGGACTGCTGCAAGACCAGAACCCCGGTCAAGCGTTTGAATTGCTGAATTACGGCGTAGGTGCCACGCGCGCGGAACTGGTACTTTACCGTTTGCGGTATGAATTCTGGCATGGCCGCCAGCGTATGCTTCCCTTGCCGGTGCTTAAACCCGATGCACTGGTTCTGGAATCCTGTGCGTTCAACAACAGCAACGACCAGGCTGCGGGACTGGAAAATTTTGAGCGGATATGGGATGAAATTCTGGCAACCTGCCGCGACCTTGCACCCCACGCCCGCCTGATTTTTCTGGTGACGATTGCGTCCACGCCGCAACCGCCCGGAGAAATGGCCAATCGGCTATTTTTTCACGCCGGTCCGGAAATTTTCGCCAATCGCCATCATTGGCGGGAAATCTATCAGGAACGGTTTATTGATTGGGCCACCCGCCGCGGTGTGGATCTGGTCAATGTGCGCCAAGCGGTTCAATCCGCCCAGGCGGCCGGCACGCCTGCAACCCATTGGATCGCCGCGGACGGCGTACATCCAAACCCGGCCGGGGTGGAAAAAATATCCGCCGCCATTGCGGATAACATTACCCGCCACATCTTTACACAAACGGAGACCCCATGAGCAAAGCCAATCCATCCGCCGGAAAATCAGCGGCGCACCGCAATCGGATTCTGCTGTTAATCGGCCTGTTTAAGTTCGTCAAGGCGGCGGCCCTTATTACCGCCGGCATTCTGGTCATTCATTTCCGCAATGCGGATCTCACCAAAGTCGCACTCCATTGGATTAATAAAATGCGGTTGGATCCGCACAACCACTGGGTGGATATGGTGCTGGACCATATTGCCCTGATTCATAAAAAGCAGATGGAAATGCTGGCGGGCGGCACCTTTGTTTACGCGCTGCTTTTTGCGATTGAAGGCATTGGCCTGGTCCTGGAAAAAACCTGGGGCGAATATCTGGTGCTGGTGGACACAGCGCTGCTGATGCCGCTGGAAATGTATGAAATAACCAAAAAGCCGGACCTGCTGCGGATTGCCCTGCTGGTTGGCAACGCATTAATCTTCGCCTATCTGGTGTACCTGCGAATCAAAGCCCGGCGGCAAAAGAAAGCGCTTCGGGCAGCGGGCTGATGCGACGCAATTCGATGCGGCGCACCGATTTATGATAGCGGCACACAGACACGAAAAAGTTTTCGACTGAATTTCCGGTTCCACCACATGAAAGTCAGCATCGCGGACCGGGACATCCTGCCGCACGCGGACGGGTGCCGGAACCGGACCCGGACCGCTTTTCGGCCGCGAATTTCAAGCAAGGACCCAAATACGGCGAGGCACTTCGGTCTGTTGTGTCTTTTTTGGTGGGCAGGTAGGATTGCTTCCGTTACCTTTAACGCCGGTTCAATGCTTAATAGAGGGAAAAGATATGTTGAAATTAAGCCCCTGCGGATTGGCTCGAATCGCTCTTGTTTCGGTCGGCCTGTTTGTCGGCGATTTCCCGGCATTCATTGCCGCAGCTCCACTGCCTCGATCCCAATGGCCGGCGTTAATCGCTAGATATTCACGCATCCAAAAGGCGGTGCCAAATGTTGAGCACGTCTTGCAACAAAAGTTGCCCGCATTAACGGATCAGCATAACACGAAAAGCATGGGCGCGATTCGTAAGCTATTTATCGGCAAGCCGTTTATCGTCACGCTGACGATTGACGGCATTACCCGCGGCAAAAATAAGGAAAATATTGTAACCGGCCATCTGTCCCGGCGGCAGCCGCCGATATTTTCACCATCGGAAGTTTCAGCGGCCAAATCAATTAAGCTATGGTATACACAGCTTGTTGCGGCCGGGCGGGCGTTAATGAACGACCAGATCGCCGAGGCGCAAAAAGGGGTGCTGCAGGGCGGTGATTATGGCCCGACCATTTACCAGACTCCAAAGCAGGCAATTGACGCCGCCCATGAGGAATTTAAATCACTGGAGCGGAAACTGCTCCCTCTTCGTGTCAGGGCTAATCGTATATTGCGCCAAGGGGCCATTGGGCCGCTGCAATTTGTGACTCTTCATATACCGGCAAGTGAATCCAGGGAATGGAAAGCTGGCCAGACGCACGGCGTCCTTGGCGTGGCCGTCGGTAGCGATGAGGAGAGGATTGTCACTCCAACACGCCGGATAATTCTTCCCCCAGGAGGAAGTTTCTCCTGGACGCCACCGTTCCTAGCTTTTGCCGGACTGGACTTACGAGGGGTAAAATCCAGTCCGTATATCCGATGCGATATTTCGTTTGCCTACGTCACATCAAAAATTCCCCATGCAAAACCGCGGCTGGGTCCAATTACGGGCTACGCTTTTCACCTTAAATCCGGAGAGGTTATACACGTCAAACACTACACCATGTCCGGCACAACCTATCAGGTTCAATGGCATGGAATAGAGATGGATGTTTTTCCGTTTGAGATCAGAAAAATCGTGGTCAAACTCGAGTGGTAAGAGTTTTT
>JAJZEY010000477.1 GCA_021805585.1 Planctomycetota bacterium | reverse complement strand
CGCACCTCCCTGCGGCTTAATAAGTTTGTAACTCCACATGGCCGATGCCCATCCGTAACGGGCAAATGTGTCGTAGTCCTTTCGCATCATGGCCGGGCCGCCGCTCTGGTTGTTGACCACATTAAACTCGCCGACAAATAAGGATGTGTTCACCTTTTTCAGAAAGTTTTCCACGGCGGGCAGTTGGCGGTGGATAAACAGGGATTGCATAAGCAGACCCGGCGGCGACCCGAACAGTCCTGGATAATAATGGGCGGTATACGCGGTCTGCCGCCAGCCATGGGAAGCCGGTGCGCCCCAGAATGTGATATCTCCGGTAATCAGGCCCGGCATGAAAATAACGTGGTCGCGATCCACCGCCCGTACCGCCTTGTATACCCGCGGCAAAAATGCCCGCAATGGCGGCACCATATTTTCATGGAAATTCCCCCACGGCTCGTTAAGAAGATCATAACCCGCGACGGTTGTATTCCCCGCAAAATGCCGCGCGATAAGCCGCCATAGTGCGATTGTACGCTTCTGATCAACCGGACTCGACCAGAGTTTATCGCGATTGGACCGCCCCGTGGGGCCGTCCACGCTTTGCCGTCCGGGTGCCGCATGCATATCCAGTACAACATATATATGGTTATGTGTGGCAAGTCGCACGGCCCGGTCCAGCCAGCGCAGCGGGTGTTTCCGCAGGGCGTAAGGTGGCCGCGTATGTTCAATCAACTGGTAATTAAATGGAACCCGCACCAGATTAAATCCGAAGGATCGGACCATCTTAAAGTCCCGGTTGCGAATAAAATTCATGCGGTAAATGTGCATCAGCCGTCGCTCCGCCGGCCGGCCAAAGCGCCGGATAAGAATCTGATCCACGGAATATTGATCCGGATAGGGCCAGGCATGCATCCACGGTTCAAACAGCAGCCAGCAGCCCAAATTACACCCGCGCAGGATAATGGGCTTTCCATCGGCACTAAATCGCGTCCCCTGAACCTGAATCAGCGGCATGCGTGCGTCCGCTGCCAGCCGCGTGGTTGCCCACCGCGATGGTCCAGCCGCGGCCGTCGTGGATAAAACAAATGTCACCACGCATCCGGCCGCAATAAGCGTTGCGCCAAAACGTGTCGGTCGGTATAAACGCTCAGGCATGGTGCTTCTCCGCCAAATGAATCCGGGAAATACTTAATAACTGACGCGAATAAACAGGCCCAGTATGGTCGCATCGCTGTGCGAACCGGTCGGCTGTGAAAGCCGCGTGGCGGCAAACAGACTGTTGGCAACGCCCCCGATTTCATAACGTCCGGAATGCGGGGGTATATTCAGCAGGCCGTTCAAGGGATAGGTGATGGTGGTGCCCACAAAAGTGCCCAGATAACCATCCCGATAACTGTGCTGGTTTACATCCAGCCGCTTTTCATTATGCGTGAAGGATACGCTGACCGGTGAATAAATCGTCAGGCCGCCGGTATGCGGCACAACAAATACCGGGTTAAACCCGACTTCAAAATACTGGCCCGCGCCGGAAGTATAATAACTCCCATCGTAATCAAAGCCGACCATCACAAACGGATGAAAGGAAAAATCATGCAGAAATCGGTCGTCATTCAGGCTAAGGCGCAGGGAAATTTCCTGACTGTCGGTCTGCCCGTGACCTATGGTAACGTTTTGGAGTGGATTGCCGCCCGGCACAAAAATCTGATTCACCGGCGTGATAAAGTTGGTGTACGCCGTATCAAAGCGGACCAGATCCATGATGTCATACTGGTAGCCGGCGGTCACATCCAGTTCGGTAAACGCGCTGGCCGGCACAAACCCCGTCTGGCCGCCCGCCGCCGCGGTCCCCGCGGTTCCCTGGGCCAGCCCATTGATATACGGCGTCCGCACGTCGTAGGAATAATCGGCAAACGTGCGCAGATACAGGCTTCCAAGATGTTTCATATTCCAGGAAAGCTCCGTAATATTCTGAATATTGAGCCGGTTGGGTGCCACATCATGATAGCGAAACCAGTAGTCGTTGAAATAGCCCAACTGGCTTGTCACCCGTAAGGGCTTAAGAAAACGGTGGTAGGCACCCAGTGTATTCTTTGGCACCGCCACACTGCTGATGCTGTTGGGGCCGAAGTAAAGCGTCGGCAGTGGCATCATGCCGTTATCCACCCCGGCGGCGGACAATGCCGTTGCGGAAAACAGCAAGGCTGTGCAGAATATGCCTTGAATCAGTGTAAATCGCCGCATCAGAGTCTCCATTGGGTCATGCCGGGTCCGCACCGCCTTGTGACCGGTCCACAGAATAGCGGCCCAGTTCCGACGTGGCAACGCGGCGACCAATGGGTGACACAAAAAAAGCCCGTTCAGCGGGCCACGCGGCGGGGCCGCGCCATAACCAGACCAACCGCAAGACCCCGCAAACTCAGTGACTCGGCGTTGAATTTAACCGCGGAGGACGATGGGTAACGCAGGGACATATAATGAATTAACCATTCGCCTGATGCCCGACGCCCGATGCCGTATTCCGGCGTGTCCTTCGCTTTTTCATAAACGTCCGCTCGGTAATCGCCAATAAGCGTTTGCGGACGTTGATGCCGTCGCCAATCCATGACTTGACCCACATTTCCCAACCGCTGAATTCAGCGCAGTCAGGTACTGGTCTATTTCCGCCAGTAGTAACGCCGCAGCAGGCCCCATAATTTATTGATCGAATCGGTATTCACGACAATGGCATTGTGCAGATACTGCGAAAGTCCGGGTCCGACACGGGCGGCCCTGGCTTCTTTTGCGGCGGCTTTATCCAGGGCCAATTGCCAGGAATAATCCATATACATCATCACCAGATAACGCTTTTGAAAATCGACGGAATTGCTGTGCAGAAGCAGGCCGCCTTCATCATCGGCAATAATTCCCTGGGCCTTGCCGAACAGCGCCGGTCGCCGATGATAGGTCAAACTGACCGCGTGGTGGCCTGCCCAGGTTTTTAATTCCGCCAATAATTTTCCCTGACTTTTGGACATATAGCTGTTGAAGGCCTTCACGGGTGACGTAAGGCCTTTGAAGTCCGCCAGGAAGGCCAATTGTGTTTTGTCCTTGTGGGCTTTGGCCAGCGAGGGCAGCAAAGCATAAATGCGGTACATGGCGGCGTTCGGTGCGGCCTGCTTCAGTGGTATCGTTGGCGGCGACACGCCGGCACATCCGGTCATGGCAGCTGCCAAAAAAACGATCAGCATCCAGCGCACCGCCGTGAGGGCTGATAAAACAGCAATCGCGGCAAGACGCGCATGCCGCAAGAATGTTTCAGCGGACACGCCGAGAGTGTGGACAAACCGGTAATGTTTCAGCGGCATGGCAATAACTCCCGGCTTGGGCAGCGGTTCAGGCCGGGGAAGCGGATTTTTTCCCGGACAGCAATCTGCCAAGTGTGATATTTCCCGGCCCCAGCAGCAACATGGCAATGGTAATGACTAACAGCGAAAAGGGGAATTGTGCCGCGAAAATAATCGATGTCAAATGCCCCGGATTTTTTGCGTGCGCGGCGATCGCCTTGGCTACGGTGGCATTGTGGGCAATCGCCCCACCCGCCGTGACAAAGGTTGCAACCATCATGTTAAAAGCCAACGGAATGGCGAAAAGCCGCTGGCCGGTGCCGATAAGAAAAAACAGCCCGCCAAAAAATTCAGCGCAGGCGCTAAGGGTAGCGCTGACATAGGGCATAGGGGCGTGCATCGTCGTAAGGAATCCGGCGAAACCGGCAATACCGGGACCGCCAAAGGCGCCGAAAAGTTTCTGCGAACCGTAGTACAGAAAAATTGCCGCAAAAAGAAGGCGAATTAGAAGCAATGCAATATCCTGAAGCGGGGTGGTGGTGCGGGTGCTGTTGGCCATAACGAATCTCCTTAAACAAGTTTAATACTAAACTATCTTTAAATCCTATCGCCTGTTGGGTACCTGTGTCAAGCGGTCATTTGTTAAATTCCTGTGAAGGTGATTGCCGGACAACCGGTAGAGGATTGGTGCGGGGCGGGTTGACATGCGGAAGATTGGCCGAGATGGCTGTTCTAACCAATTCTTTTTGCGGGCTGGCCGAAGGAAATGGTGGGACTGGACCGCTGACGTTTTGTTAAAAATATATTAAAATGAAAAAATAATATATTTTTATAAAAAATTGATTGACTTGTGTTTGCCATGCGGGGATAATCCAACCACTGCCAACTGGCGAGGCTTTGTTGCCCGCCAGAATATTATCGGCAGAAAGGCATCCTTTTCAGGAGT
>JAJZEY010000465.1 GCA_021805585.1 Planctomycetota bacterium | reverse complement strand
ATCCAGCGTGGCCATCAGTTCATGGCAATGCAAAATAACCAGTCCGGCATTGGCTTCGGCGGCCGGCGAAGTGGTGGAAGCGGAATTCGCACTGATTGGATTTTTTAAGGGCGACATTGGCCTGTAAACCAGTTGAACGCCATGATTCATAGATAAAATGCCGGTTTTAGCGCGATACGTAAGCCGCTGTTTCCAGGCGAAGGCGCTTTGGCCGCGCTGGGAAGGAGTTCCGCCCGCCTTGGATTTTGCCGCGCGGTAATCTTCAAGCAGCATTTGACCGGCGGCGGGAATGCTGAGCATTTGCTCTACCGCATTGTAGGTAAGCAGGCTTGAATTTAAATACAGTCGCGTGCGCAACATTCCGGTTGGACTGTAGCTGGCTTCACGGGCAATAACCGGTTGAGACTGTGAACCAATGGCATTAAGCCGCGCCATGTGCAGGGATGCGGACGGGCCGGTTTTATAAAACACAATATGCAAATGCGGGCAGCCCAAGGTGCTGCTGCGTCGTGGCTGGCCCATAAGCGTGGCCAGAACCGCTCCAGAAAAATCAGCCTGGTGGGCATTGCCGTTAAAATTCATACGATCCGTCCAGGTCAGGCGCACATGGCTGGGCAATGTCTTTCCGCCGCTGCCGCCGGTGCCTTTGCTTTCCAAATCCAGAAATCCGGGTCCGTGAATGGACAGGGACTGATTCGTTCGATTCATTTTTATTTGTTCAGCCGACAAATCATCGTTTCCCTGACGGATTTCAGGCCATAACGCCGGCTTTGCCGTCGGCAGAACCGCCGCCAATGACGCCGCTCCTGTCACCCGGTTGCCGCGCAGGCTGTAGGCTGTCGCTACAATTGGCTTGCCCATGCCGGAAATGACCAGTTTTACGGCATTCCAAGCGTGGAAGGTGGTCACCTGATAACGACCCGATCCAAACGGACCGCTGTTGGCCGGCGTGATTGCCTTTAGTCGCGGTTTGGTGGATTGCAAATGGGCCAGCAGGTGCCGGGCGTCAAGCCGGTACACATCCGCATGGGACGCGCCCGGCCGTTTTGATTGATGGAACAGCAGTTGAACCAGACCATCGGCCTCCAGGCGTGCCGGTGTGAACTGACCGGTCAAGGCGTTCTTTTGTGTAAATAGCTGTAAATGCTGACACGAAAGTTGATCGGGCGAAGCCGCCGGTGACGCCCGATTTTGCACAAGAACATCGCCGCGACCGGAAAAATATGACACCTGTTCCGCCCCGCCGGCCCTGGCGGCCTGCCGCAATTTTGCCCGCAATGTCTGGGCGGAAATGCGCAACGTGCGGCTGTGCAGCACGGCATTGCCTTGTATGGTAACCTGGCGAAGGGAAAATTTAGCCGCATTTGCCGCGTTGCCCGCCGCAAGCTCAATCGCCAGTTTGCCCAGCCAATGCCCTTTCCAGTGCCCTGCAATTCCGCCGGTGGGTGCAACAGCCGACGGGCCTTTCTGGAGCTTCTTTTGGCCCGGCTGCATGGCAAATTGCCCCGGGCCGATCAGGTCCAGGTGATGCGTGAGATTATTCAGTGTCAGGCTGCGGCAGGTCAGGCTGCCGATAGTGGTATCCGCGAATTTAAGCGGTGCCAGACCATGTGATTCCATGGTCAGCAATTGGGTGCCGGTTTGATAAGTCAACTCGGCCGCTGTGCCGGTTCTTTGCGGCCCATCATGCAGAATAACCGGCTTGCCTGGCCGGCCATAGGCCATCAGAACCGCATTATGGCTGGAAACCAGTTTGACTTGGGCGGCGTTAATGTCCGGCCGCACTGTCAGGGGGCCGGTCCAGTCCACCACCAGATCGTCCGGACCGATGCGGTCGGTTTTCGGTCGGGGGGCGATGCCTGATTTCAGTCCGCCGGTCCGGTTGTCGCCTGGCGGATTTGCGGGGGCCGGCTGTTGGGTACCGGTTTTGTTTCCACCAGCTCCGGCGCTTTGGGCAAACAGAAGCACAAGGCGATGGGCAGCCATCGTGCGAACGCCAAGCGACACATGCACATGTTTTCCGAACGTAAGTGTGTAATGCTGGCCGGCGGTGCCGGGCGCGGGCGGCCCATGGCCCGGTGCCGGACGGGATGGGGCAGGTGGAAGGCCCGGTGCCGGACCGTGTCGGCCGGCGGCACCCGATTGTCGCATGGCGTGGCGTAAAATTAAACGCCGGCCATGGCTTATTCGCAGATATTCAAGTGTTTTTTTTTCGACATTAATTTCCGCGGTAAGTTTTTTGCCGTTAAACCATAAAGCGTCGCCGCGAACGCGCACGACACCGGCGCTGGTAATAAGCCCTTCCTGGTAATTGAAGTGAATGGCTTGTGAAAGTCGCATTTGAATCTGGCCGGGCCGACGGGCCGTATGATCCGCAATAAATGTGTTCAATGGGCCAAGAGTAATCGTTGGATGGCCGGTCAACGAGCCTTTTCGCGGATACACGTGGCCGGAAAATGTGCCACCCGTCTGGTCCACCACCACATCCCCGGACTGGCTGGCCACCAGAATCGTCTGACCGTTGGCGGTGTAAAACTGCATCTGCGGATGGGTCAATTTATACCGGCCATTGCCTTGGGGCACGGCCTTGCTGGCGCGCAGGACATATTCAAGATCGCCCTGTGCGTTGCGCGTTTCAACCACCATATTCAGCATGCCGGTGCCTTTGGTAACGGCCAGGGGATGCACGGTGTGAAGAGGGCGGGCGGCATTGGGAAAAATCAATCCGCGCAAGCCGAAACAGACGGCCAGAATCAGGCCCAGACTTAGCGCATAGATAAGGATTTTTTTTTGCATGTCATCCCATTGTTTTCCGTGCTATAAGCCGGACAATTCCCATCCGATGTCCGGGAGGCGCGATTCGGTTATCAATCAGCTATAGCGAGCCAGGGCCTGGGGCCACAGGTTCATTCCCTTGCACAGCCATTCCACCGCATCGCGCACGGCACCATAGCCGCCCGGATATTTTGTAACATAACGGGCTATAGCCCGCACTTCCTCGGCGGCGTCGGCCACCGCAATTGGACAGCCGCAACGCCGCATGACGGGCAGGTCCGGCAGGTCATCCCCAATGTACGCGGTTTGTGCATCGGAATAACCCAATTGGGTCAGCAGGTCGGAATAAATTTCCGCCTTATTGGAAACATTCTGATAGACGTATTGAATACCAAGTTCCTCCGCCCGATGCTGCACGACAAGGCTCTCCTTGCCGGTAATGATGGCAACCTGCCGATTGAGTCGTTTCCAGATCACCAAGCCCGTTCCATCGCGTACATGGAACCGCTTAATCTGCTGGCCGGTGTCGTCGCGTATAATACCGCCATCCGTCAGCACGCCATCGACATCCAGAATAAGCAGTTGAATTTCCGGACTGATGGCCGGTGCGGGTTGGCCGCTGACAGTTTCAATTTCGTTCATGAGAAAACTCCTGCAAGTTCGTTTCCACGCGGCATACGGACGCGATGCAGAATCATATTCGGTTTTCGGGATGCTGCAACGGCGGCGTGCCGACGGACCGTCTTATTCCATTATGCGCAGCGGAACAAGGTCCTGTACGTCAATAAGTCCGACCGGCTGCAATGTCTTATTCACAACCGGCAATTCGTCAATACGATGTTGATTCAAAAGTGCGATCGCTTCGCTGGCCAGGGCATCCGCCCGGATATGCCGCGGTTGGGCCGTCATAATCGTTCTTAGGGGCTTATCCAGCAGCGCCGCATCGCGCACAATACCCCGGCGCAGGTCGCCATCGGTGAAAATGCCGGCCAGCCGGCCGCGCGAATCCACCAGCACGATCGCTCCGGGTCGCCGACCGGTGGTCCGGTCCTTCAGCAGCGCTTCACGCAGTGTGCGATTCATGTCCACAGGAACAAAATTTTCATCGGTGCGAAAGCCCATTACTTCCCTGACCTTAAGCAGCTTGCGGCCAAGCGAGCCAGCCGGATGGAATGCGGCGAAATCTTCCGCGGAAAAATGCCGCAGGCTCATCACGCCCAGGACCATCGCGTCGCCAATCGCGTTCATGCAGGCGATGCTGGTGGTGGGGGCTAACTGCAGCGGGCAGGCTTCTTCGATTGGCCCCATTTCAATGCACATGTCGGACATTTTTGCCAGGCTGTTGGTTGCACGTGCGGTGATGGAAATGATCCGCACACCCATGGATTTTAATTGATCGGCCAATTGCAGCAGTTCGGCCGTTTCGCCGCCATGGGAAAGAAGCAACGCAATATCCTGCCGCCGCACGCGGCCAAGGTCG
>JAJZEY010000365.1 GCA_021805585.1 Planctomycetota bacterium | reverse complement strand
ACGCATTTTCGCCATGCTGCCGTTTAAAACCGGCCCGCGGTCCGATGGTCCGCTGGAAATTCCGATTCTGGAAGTAAATTCCGAATGGTTTGATTACGGCAATAGATCGGACAATGTCGCCTTCGGAAAATTTAATCTTGCACCGCGGTTACAGGTGCGCGCCCGGGGAAAGCAATCGCTGTTTGGCTATTATGTGGATGTTGGCTCCGGCCATTGCAATGTCAGTGCCCAGTGCATTCCAATTGTGGCACAGTTCATGACCGATGCCGTTAAGATGCGGATCCCCCGCCACGCGCCGCTAAGTGGACCCGTGCGGCTCAAGACGGTAAAAGCCCGCAAGGGCTGGCTATTGAATGCCGCCACCATTGGTCAACCAGGCGATCATGCCGTGGCGTACAGTTCCTGGAAGGGCAACCCCGCCAGCGCATTCTGGTATCTAAGCCGCGGCATGGCCATGGCGGTGCAAAGTCAGATGCAGGCGGAACTGGCTAAAAGGCCGCAGCAAATAGGATACATGCATGCCGACAAACTTTTCGCCCATGGCGGCATGTTTTCCATTTACCCGCATTTTCTGGCTGATGGCGCCACCTTTGAATTGCATGCCGTCTATATCAAGCACCTGGCGGCTTCCAATTTATTTCCGAAAGGGTTTACTCTTGGGCATTCAACCGAACCGATTCATTATGCGGTAACCTGCGGTGCGTCTATTCAGGTTGGCAGGAATCGCTTTCGCATTTGTCCGCATGCCGGTCCACTGGTGCCGCAGGGCAACCCCTGGCAGCCAACGGTAATCGCCTACAGCCCGGGTGGAAAGCAGTGGCAGCCAACGGTGCATCCGGCGCATATAAATATTCATATCTTTAATACCACCGGCAAACCGCAAACATTGTTGTTTCCCGCGATACCGAATCAGCGGACGGGTCATTTAGCGGCTTTGACGCTTGGGGCCACGGCCTCCTCCGGCCTGCCGGTGGAATATTTTATGGTTTCCGGGCCGGCCCGAATCAAAGGAACCGTTTTACAATTCACCCGCATCCCGCGGCGCGCTACTTTTCCGATGAAGGTCATCGTGGGGGCGTATCAATGGGGGCGGGAAATTCATCCGCGCATCCGGTCCGTCGGTCCGGTGTTGCGTACATTTTATCTTGCCGGCAAGTAGACCCGCGAAGGCGGGTGTCGGAGTCAACCCATAACAAAAGGGGTTATCCATGTTACAAGCGGAACGGCGGGCCGCGGCATTGGCGTCATTAGGTGTTTCGCGCCGCGGATTCATGGAAGGCCTGGCGGCGGTCGGGGCGCTGGGCGCGCTTGCGGGCGGGCAGACCGTTTCGCCGCGCCTGGTGGATGCCGCGGATGTGGCGGGCAAAGGTTCGGCACCGCATTTTCCGTTTGCCGATCGCATTCGGTACGACCGCCAATGCTTTTGGATTGAAAACCAGCCGACATTTATTTTCAGCGGGTCATTCCATTATTTTCGCTGTGCCAGGCCGCTCTGGGCGCAGCGTTTCGCGCAGATTCGCACTGCCGGCTTTAACGCGGTGCAAACGTATATCGCCTGGAATTTGCATGAACCCAAAATGCCGCAAAACCAGCACGATTTTTCCGGAGTGGATATTTCCGCGGTGGATGAGTGGCTGACGCTGGCGGCACAGCACGACCTGCATGTGATTATCCGGCCCGGGCCCTATATATGCGCGGAATACAACACGGGCGGCTATCCGCGCTGGCTGCTGACCAAACGACCCGCCCATTACCCGGGCATCTGGCTGCGCAGCGCGGATCCGGAATTTGTGGACTGGTCGCTGCACTGGTACCGGGCCATCTGCCCGTTGCTGGCCCGCCATCAGATCACTCGCAAATCGCCGGGACAGAAAGGGATCATTCTTTTTCAATTGGAAAATGAATATAACTATTCGGGACAGTCCGCGGCATCCGGCAGGAAATATCTTTCCGCGCTGGCCCGCTGCGCTCAAAACCACGGCATTACCGTTCCGCTTTTCACCAATGACAGCAATTGCATTATTGGCGCGGCCAACCCGGAATTGCGGGGTGTGGTGGATGGCCAGGATTGGTATCCGGGTTCCAACGTGACCGGCATCAGCCGCGACATTGACGCCCTGCGCCGCAGCCAGCCCGCGGCTCCGGTGTTTTCACCGGAAATGCAGGGCGGCTGGTTTGACGCCACCATCTGGGCACCGAGCCTGCGAACGAATTCAGATAATTATGCGGGCCTTGGCCCGGAACAGGTCAACAACCTTACGCTGTATGCGATGGCCCGAGGGGTCAGCATGATCAATTATTATATGCTTTTTGGCGGCACAAATTTTGCCAATATGGCCGCCCGCAGCATTGCCACATCTTATGATTACAGCGCCGCCATTCGCGAATGTGGCGGCGTGGGCGCGAAATATCAGGCTGTGGCGGCCATCGGCGGAATGTTGGCCGGCCATGGCGCGGCAATTGCACAATCCCATGCGGTGGGCTGCACGGGCGACACCGGTGACCCGGCGGTTGAGGCTCTCGCCCGCCGATCGCCCAATGGTGATATTTATATTTTTCTGCGTATGAATCGCCATCATCAGGGCCGATCAGGCAAGGTCACGCTGCGGCTTGCCGCGCCAGAGCCACGGACGATTTCGTTTGATTATCAACTGGATCATTTCGGATCCAAGATTCTGTATATCAGACGGGCATCCAATGCGGATGCCGCGCACCAATGGCTGCCCGAAGCCGCCAGACCGCTAAACCGGCCGACGGCGGCACGGCTGCCCAAGGCCGTCAGTATTTCGGTGCTCCGTTATCGGGCGGATTCCGGTCCGGTTGATTTTAAACCGGCTACACCCGACAAGGCCATGGAATTTTCCGGCCTTTGGAATGATCCTCTGGTGTACTATCGGAGCGAATTCCACATTCCGTCAGCGGTGACAAACACCTTATTTTTGAATGTATTTTATTCCGGCGCGGGCCGAATCATAGCGCGGATCAACGGCAAACCGGCCCTGCCGGCCAAAACGAACCAGCCCGGGCAAATGGTGTTTCACACAACAAGCCTGCTTGCCAGCGGCGCGAATCGGCTGCTGCTGCTTTATGAAAACCAGGGAAATGCAAATGGCGGACGCGAACTTGGAGAGCTTAGCGGTATTACCCGGGTTTGCCTTGCACCAAATCTACCCGGCGAAAGTTTCGCCAAATCATGGCGAATGCGGTTGGTTGAGCCTCTTTCTGCCAATGCCACAGGCCATACACACATGCCCGAAACCAGCCCGACGCGCAGCGACGGTCGGTGGGATCGCTTGACCTTAAAGCCCAATGGAAGCGCCGACCAGCTTCAGCCGAATCAATGGGCGGTCTTTCAGCATTCCGTTACATTCACCACAGCACAACTGACCGACACCAAATTGAAGCTCTCCTTTGCACATATTGACAACAATGGCTGGGTTTATTTGAATAACCGGCTCATCGGCACTTCCAATAACTGGAGCCGCCCATGGGAATTTGGCCTTAACGGCCATGCCCGTGCCGGCACAAATGTCATAAGTGTGGTGGTGCAAAATGTGGCCGGTGGCGGCGGTATAGCCGGTCCCCGAATTTCCTGGTCCGCCGGCGGACCGGGCACGCTTTACGGCAAGCTTTCGCTGACCGCCCAATCAGCGGGAACGCGCGGCAATTGGTCAAACCCGGACATGGATGATACCGACTGGGTGAAAGAAACCTTGCCGGCCAAGCACGCCCTGAATAAAAGCGGCACCGGTTTGATGGGATGGTATCGTCTGGCGTTTAATCTTCCCGAACCTCGATCAGGCGTCTGGATGCCCTGGTGCCTGCGTGTTTATGCACAAGGCAACGGTTATATTTTTCTAAATGGGCATAACCTTGGTCGGTACTGGGGAGAATATGACGACCGGCCCGGAGGCCAACATGAATTCTATCTGCCGGAATGCTGGCTTAATTCCGGGGTTGAAAAAAGCAATATCATCACACTGCAATTGCGGCCAGTGAAAGGTAGAATCGGTATAAGCTCCGCCGCGGTTGTGCCGTATGCTGTTTATGCACAGGAAATGTAATCCGGACCGTGACGATTGATCACGGTGGCATGATATTTACCTTATCGATATACGTTACATGCCGCCGGCGGGATTATTCCCCGCGGCACGGCGGCGTTATGGAATCCAGGTCAGATTGGATAACTGCGTCTGAACCGAGGTCAGGGAAGTCAGGCTGACTTCATGCCCCGTGACATGACCATCCACACAGGCAACATTTAG
>JAJZEY010000568.1 GCA_021805585.1 Planctomycetota bacterium | reverse complement strand
GCCTGTCCCTCCGCTATCAGTGTACGTAGCGTCAAGCGTCGCAACGCCGTACGGGGTGGTGACTGCCGCGGCGTCGGCGTTTCCAGTCGACAGCAGGCCTGCGCAGGCGATGGCTCCCGCCATGCCAATTCCGATTTTTCCGATGTTGCTACTCATTGCAGTCTCCTTTACTTCCGGGCATATCCGGCACGGAGTGCGAAATGATCAGCCGTGCGCTCCGCCCATCAACCAAACGAATCCTCGATGGCCGGCCGGTTGGAACAACCCAACCGGGAAATGCGGCCGGAAATCCGCTGTTGTCTTTTTCAAATGACGCACCATCGTCCGGGGTTGGTGCCCGGCGAAAATACGCTTCCTCGAATCCGCCCGTAACGGGCTGATCTTCTGAAAGTGTCACTTGCAGCATTAAGTTAAAGTGACTCTCCCAGCCACTCCGTTGACCTATAAAGGTGTATAAACCCGATGTGCGCGGATGTCAAGTATTTTTTTAATAATATTTTTAATATTTTTGTAAGAATTTTTTAACCATTTTATTTTTAAGCACTTACGACCACATCAAGCATTACATGGACAGCCAACAGTACTCGGCCGCGTCCACGTTGGCGGCGTTACCTCGTTTTACCCCCCAACTTCTGTAACCTCCCGGCGTCCCCAACGGGTCAAAACGGGTCTGTTGCCGTCCCGGCGAGTCCGAATCACAACAGCGGGCAAACCCCTGTAAACACAGCGGATTGTCCGGTTCTGGCCGATGCGGTCGCGGATAGTCAAAATGGGTCAAGAAACTGGGGGACTAGGATTCGAACCTAGACAAACAGATTCAGAGTCTGCTGTGCTACCGTTACACCATCCCCCAAAGGAAAGGCAACTTTCGCGATTTTAATCAACTTTCGCTGCGCCTGCAAACCGCCGGTTTCGGGCTGGTAGCACAGACATTCCTGTCTGTGGTTAAAGCACATGCACGAATGCCTGTGTCAGCCTGGGCGACAGCCACTCTTTTGCCCCAACCGAATGTGCTCTACTTCCTACTGTTCAGCTATCTCCTGATCCGATCGCGGCGGCACAATGCCGCCAGCTGAATAAGTTGCTCTCCTGATCACCTTTCTTCTGCTCTGCGTTGCCGCAGCAACGCCGGCAGGCCAAAACGCCTGATGAACACAAAAATATTGCCGACGGCCGGCTTCGCTACCCTCCTGATAAAAATGGGCACATTCATTCAGGCGAATGTTCCGACACTTGTTGGAACAGGCCGCCTGCGGCTATATTGGTGCACATGGAAAACCGCCCGGGTGGCGAAATTGGCAGACGCGCCAGCTTGAGGTGCTGGTGGGCGCAAGCTCTTGCAGGTTCGAATCCTGTCCCGGGCAATAATACTTTCCCGATGATCGGCGGCGGGCATTAAATACCTGTGCGATTCATGAATAAATTGTGGAAAATCGGTGGCCAAAGCCGCCCCAATGGGTTTTAAGGGGTGGGGCGGTCAAACCGTTGATCCGCCCTTGGTTCCTTTTTCCGGTCGATCATCATCTGCGGAATTTTTAATTTTATGGCCAAAGCAATGCATCAGAACAGGGGGGACGGGGGCAGCGGGGGCGGCAAAGGCAAAAAGACTTCCACCGCCGCAGCAGAAGCCCGACAGCTCAAGCTTTCTCCGCGAATTGAAAACCGCCGCGCCCATCACGATTACCACGTTCTTGAAAAATGGGAAGCCGGGATTTCTCTTGTCGGCAGTGAAGTAAAAAGCATGCGACTGGGCCGGGTGCAATTGGCCGGCTCGTTTGCGATTTTGCGTGATGGTAAAATTACGCTTATGGGCTGCCACATTGAAGAATATGAGCAGGCCAATCAATTTAACCACGACCCGACACGCAACCGCAGTCTGCTTCTGCATCGGCGGGAAATTCTGCGTATTTCGCATCATATGGCCAAACAGCCGGGAACCACGCTTATTCCACTGGCTATTTATTTTCAGCGCGGCTATGCCAAGGTGCTGCTGGCGCTGGCGGTCGGCAAAGCGCAGTTTGATAAACGCCAGGACATAAAGAAGCGCGATGCCCAGCGCGCCATGGACCGGGCCATCCGCCGCCGCTGATTTTCATACGTTTTTCGTTATCTCCGGCCCGCGGCGTAACGGCGTTTTACCAGAAACGCCGGGCGAATGGACATTTACAAACGGGCGACAGGTCTGCTGTTGCTGCTGCACCTGTTCGTCCAGCATTCCCAGGGCATATTGGCCGCTGATATTGCCATTGAGAACCGGTACATCCAGCGAAAGCACCCGTTCACCGACCAGGCGGTTGGAAACTTCGGCCAGTTCTTCGGTGTTCACTTCCACCTTCATGGTTTCTTTGGCATTGCTGCGGTAGACACCGCGATGGGGGGGCACATCGCGGTAATGGCGGCCGACCGCGATTTTGACAAAGTTTTCGCCGGTGGCGCAGCCATTGGTGGGGTCAAAGCCGATCCAGCCAATGGAAGGAAAGAAAACCTCAACCCACGCATGGGTTTGCGACGCACCCCGGTAGCCGCGGTGGCCGGCGTAAATAAAGCCACTGACATAGCGTGCGGGGACGCCCAACTTTCTAAGCAGGGCGATCATCAGATGGGTAAAATCCTGACAGACTCCGCCCCCATGTTTCAACACGTCGGCAATGGTGGATGTTGCGGTGGTAATGCCCTGTTCATAACGAAAGTCGCGGCCGATCATGCCGACAATTCCCAGGACAAGTTCATGCAGGGGGGAACCCGCGGCGGGCGTCATTTGTTTCGCCAGGGCATCAAGTTCGGCGCAATCCGCGACCGGGTCCTGAAGTTGCAGAAAATCAAAAAGGGTGTAATCCAGGCCGGATTCCAGCGGCCAGCGGTCGGCAATAGCGGGCAGTTCAACGGTTCGCCGGGCGGTATCCACCACGCTGACGGCGATAATTTTAATACGCCGGTGCAGGCCGTTAATGGAAAATGTATGCACCGTGTTACCCAGCCAGTCGAAATAATTACGAATCGCGGATGGCGGCCCGACGCTTAAGTCAAAGGAAAGCCGGTGCTGGCGCTGCTCCTGGCGGGGGGCCATGCGCAATTCCATAACGGTTTCGGCAATCAGGCCGGAATAGTCAAGTTCAGTTACATGGGTCGTTTTCAGCAGCATGGTGTCACCTTATGGCAAGGGCCGGAGATCCATTGGATTGAGCCGGGGAAGAATTCGGCGGGCTTCCGGGTCGCATGAGCCATTGTTCCTGCACGGCAATGGCCGCCTGGGATGCACCGGCGCGAATTTCCTCTATAAAGGTCAGCAGGTCTTCATGCGGGCGCGGCAGAATCTGGGAATATTGCAGGTCCGCGTACAGCCGGCCCAGAATGCGCTGCGCTTCACGGCCCGTATCCGCCACCAGCATGGTGCGGATCTGGTCAACCGATTCCAGGGCGGCCCGCACGCAGAAGTGCACGCTGCGGGGAATGGCGGCTTCAAAAATAATGAAGGTCGCCACACGGGTGGGGTCCACTTCGCCGAGGTTGGCGCGGCGGTAGGCTTCAATGCAGCAGCAGGTCCGCAGAACCGCCATCCAGTGAATCACCCGCAGCGGTTCTTCCATGGAATGGTCCACGCGGGCCAGTGTGGAGCATTTGGCCGCCAGAATGCGGCAGGTAATATCCACGCGTTCCAGGTAGCGGGCCAGGCCGATGAACAGCCACGCCTGGCCATGTTCCATGGTCTGGTCGGTCTGGCCCTGAAACAACAGTGAACCGGTCATGACATGCCGCAGAATTTCCTGGGGTGAATCGTTGAGTTTAGCATCGGTTTCCGGTGCAAACATCATCCAGTAAAGTGTGTTGATATGTTCCCACATTTCATTGGAAATCTGTTCGCGGATGCCGCGGGCGTTTTCACGGGCCTTGGTGACGCAGTTAATCAGGCTGCCCGGGTTCTGCCGGTCCATGACCATATACCGCGTGATGGCCGTCACGATTTTTTCCGGCGGGCTGCCGGGCGCGGCCAGTTCATTAAGCATGTATTCGCACTGGGTGATGCGCAGCACATCGCCGGCGACCTGCCGGGCGAATTCCTCATCCACGCCGCCGGCCCCGGTCAGCACATCGTTGCTGACCAGCAGAATTCGGGCGATCTGTTCGGCCCGTTCGATGTAGCGTCCCATCCAGTAGCCGGAGTCCGCCACGCGGGCCAGCAGGGCGCGTCCCAGGGTGGCCCGGCTTTCGCCGGCGCCTGCGCGGAAATTATCTACGTGCATGGTCCACTCTCCTTTAGAACCCAGG
>JAJZEY010000239.1:3850-4267 GCA_021805585.1 Planctomycetota bacterium | reverse complement strand
GGAATAGCGATTGCGGCAACGGCCATCGGTTCCGCGTCGGCCACTGTACCTGAATATGGGGGCGTTGATGCCATGCCGAATGGCTTGACGATGGCCCCGCACGGCCTGATTGCCGGGAAAATCAGCCGTGCCGGTGAATACCACGTGCGGCTGACCGCGGAAAATAAGTATGGCACGGCCCGCCGGAACCTGCGTCTGATGGCGGGGAATAACAAGCCGGCGCTCGTGCCGCCGATGGGGTAGAATTCATGGAATGCCTGTGACATTCATAACAACGCCCGGCGGACGATGGGGGCGGCTCAGGCGATGGTGCGCTGCGGGTTGGCGGCCACAGGCTTCAATTACATTAACATAGATGACGGTTGGCAGAATGGGCGCGGCCCCAATGGTGAAATAAAAACCACAGCCGCATTGGAC
>JAJZEY010000239.1:0-3840 GCA_021805585.1 Planctomycetota bacterium | reverse complement strand
TACATGGCAAAGGTTTACGATTTGGCATTTATTCCCCGCTCGGTCCCGCCACCTGTGGCGGCGCAAGAGCCTGGGCGCGGCAGGCGGCTTGAGTGCTAAAATCCCCGTTCATAGTGCCGTGATGTTGAAAGTCGGCACGCCTTATCATTCGCACCCTTAAAGAAATGTGGTTGATGCCGACAGGAGCTAAGCGGGTAGAAGAATATTCCGATCTTTATCGAGCCATTCCGGACCGCCTGGCGTGGGTGGCAGCCGGCAAAATGCGAAGTGCGAAGTGCTTCGCGGGGGCAGGCTATTAGCGGGCGGAAAGCGATTCCCTGAAACTTTCATTCACAACGCGTGCTAATCGTTCCGCTTTAAGGAGTTATTCATGTTGTCAAGACGTTACGTGGTGCTGGTTATCGCGCTGATGTTTACCGCATCGGTCCCGTGCCCCGCATCGGCGGCTTCGGCCCGCACTGAACCCAACCAGATATTCCCGGCACAAAAAGTATTCAAATATCGGAATCCGATTTATCCTTCAGGAAGAATCGGCATCAATGGCAACAATACCCTGCGAGACCCGTGCATTATAAGGGTTAAAAATACGTATTATCTGGTTTTTACAATGTACCCATTCGGTAATTGGACCGCACGGAATTTGTCCAAGCCGGATCAGAACAGTTCGCCGGGAATCCGGATTTATTCCTCAACCGATTTAACGCACTGGAAACCCGGGCCGTGGCTTTACCGATCGTCAAAACTACCGGACAATTGCGCCTATAAGAATCAGTTCTGGGCCCCGGAAATTCATCAGATCAACGGAAAATTTTATATTATTTTCGGCGCATCCAACTGGATTGCAAAGAAATACAATCCGGGAGATCGCTTTGGCTACTGGACTTATGTGGGCGTGGCCGACAAAGTCACCGGACCGTACCGGCACACATCGTTGTTGCCCGGTGGTTCCGGTTGCGACAGCGATCTATTTCAGGATACCGACGGAAAAGTGTACGACATTTTTCCGCTGGGCAATATGTATATCCAGCAGGTGGATTTAAGCCACATGGCGCGGCACAAAATTTCGTTTACAGGCCCGCGTGTTCTGGCCGTTCCGTGCAGCAATAAAGACATCGGGCTTCCTGTTTCCACCACGTATGTGGAAGGCCCGTGGACCACAAAAATCGGCAATCTTTATTACCTGTTTTATGCCGAACCGTATAACACATTCAATCCGAAATATCCGAAACTTTATGGATATCGCACCGGGTGTGCCTACGCCCGAAGCGTCATGGGGCCGTGGAAAAAAGACCCGCGTGGAACCGTTTTCTGGGGCGGCCACCTTGCCCTGTTTCAGGGGCCGGACAGCCGCCCATGGTTCAGTTACCGTATTGAAAAGTCGCGACGATATAATGGGTTGCTCGGCATAGACCCGCTAATTCTTGCACCCGATGGAAAAGTGGGGCACGATAGACCCACCCTTGGAAGCCAGACTGTGCCGTTGCCGGCGACGCATTAAAGGAATCCATTGTTGCGTTGGAAGCTGAGCGTCAATAATTGAAGCGACCGCGGGCAATCATCCGCAGCCTTGACTTTGCGATTTGACAGGAAAGGGAATCTGGAATGTCCGAACCTATGAACAGCGCCAAGGGCCATGAACCCCGGTGGGCGACCGTAATCCGGTTGCCGCGGCGGATTTTCTATGCGTTGTTCCCGGTGCTGCTCGCGGCGCTGTTTCTAACGAACGGCACCAGGGCCGCGGCCCTGACTCCATATAAAGTTCATGTGGGCGATCCCCATCACCCCGGAGCCTTATCCGCCGCCGTGCGGAAGGCATATGCCGACGGCGCTAAGGAAATAATTATAAACCCCGGCATCTATCATTTGCCGGCCACCGGTCAGCCGACTTTTCATTTGAAGCACTGGCAAAATGTCTTGATTTCAGCAAAAAAAGTTGAATTGATCATGCGGGTTGCCCATGCCGGTGTCTGTTTTAATTTCGACCACTGCCGCAATGTAATTCTGGATGGCCCGACCATTTCCCAGACCCAGGTTACATTTTACCAGGGCCGCATTAGTCGCATCATCCCGGCAGCCGGCGGTTACAAGTTGGACTGGAAGCCGGATGCGGGCTATCCCAAGCCGCAAATCGGCGGCAAAAATTTTCCCACCAGCTTTGATGTGGTCAACGGAAAAACCCGTCACCTTCGCGTGGGCAGCGGAGATATTGGCACATCCATTCATTTTGCGCAGGCCCATGGCGAGTTCCAGTTGTTTTTCCGCATGAAACGGCCGCGATTTAAAGTTGGCGACTGGCTGGTGGCCCGTTGGGGGAACCCGCGGAATAAAATTGTTCTGGACCACAGTCGCAATTGTACAATTCGGCACGTCACCCTGATGCGCAACGGTTTTGCCCCGATTTTTGAAGTTGGCGGCGGCGGCAACCATCTGCTTTACTGCCGTTGGGTGCTGGGGCCTGAACCGTTTGGCGCAACGCAGCGTCCCGTGGTGACTAACCAGGCGGATGGATTTCATTCCGTGGATGCAAATCCCGGAACGGATATTGAGCATTGTGTATTTAAGGGTGTTTTTCTGGACGACTGCATTGCCATTCATGGCGAATTTCAGACGGTTTTAACCGCTGCGGGAAATACTATTCGTGTGAGGGACAACCGCAATTCCGGTCTGACCGCGGGCCAGTCGATTCAAATTTCAAACAGAAAAGGCTTCTTTGCCACCGCGCTGGTGCTGGCCGTTCATAAAAATTCGGATCAGACCAGCACGATTATTATTGATCGGAATCTTTCCGTGCCCATGGGCTGCTATGTGACCAATCCGGACCGTTGCGGCCAGGGCTACCGCGTCATCGACTGCCGGCTCGGTGATACCCGTTCGCGCGGCATGTTGCTGAAAGGTTCCAACGGACTGGTCGTCGGCAATACCATTCGAGGCTGCGGCATGGCCGGCATTTCCATCGGGCCGGAATTCTGGTGGCATGAGGCCGGTTACTGCCACAATGTGATTGTGGAAGACAACCACCTTATTCGCGACGGCAAGGGCGGTCATGGCGGTTATTTTGCCGCCCTGTATGTGCACGGCGACGGTGCCATCGGCAATAGCGATATTGTTATTCGACACAACACTTTTATTTCCAATTTTGCCGGAGATGTTTTCATGCAATGGACAAGCAGCGGCCAGATCGCGGACAACCGTTTGACCGGCCCCCCTTTGCCGCCGGCCACGGGCAATCGTCGGTCGCCGGCAATCCTGATCCGAAACTGCGGCCCTATTGAGCTTGGCCATAACACGATTACCAATCCATCCGCCTATGCGCCGGCTGCGAAAAAATAGTTTCCCGGCGGCTTTCATCGTCTTATTAAAATATAAAGAAGCCGCAAACGGGCACGCCAATTTTTACGGCAATAAATAAAAATGGTTGATTGATGGCCCAATGAATTGTGATTGGCGTTTGCGGTCATTGATTGGACGGAACTTTATCAAAAGCAAAAGAGAGGCGGGCATTGGTATGCGATGGGAGTGATATTGGGTCGACCGGTTTTACCACAAAAACGCGACGAAAATTCACCGCAGGGAACGCAGCGGAATAACGGCAATGAACAATGATCAATGATCAATGAACAATGAACAACGAACAATGAGCAATGAACAACGAACAATGAGCAATGAGCAATGAACAATGAACAAAAACAACGATGGGGATTTACCGCAAAGGAAGCAGAGGGCCGCGGAGGCGTCTGTAGCATGGGTATCTTGCCCATGGGCGCGGCAGTGCAGCAGATTGCATTTAGCGTTTAGCAGTTGGCATTTTGCATTTAGCGGAGGTGCCTGAGAAGTGGAAAT
>JAJZEY010000317.1 GCA_021805585.1 Planctomycetota bacterium | reverse complement strand
AATATGAAGCATTGCAAATAACTGCTTTATCAGAGGCTGACAACGCGGCCTTTGCGAAAATCGGAGATAAAACCTGGACGTCGCCGGCTCCGGATAAAGCCGCCTTGCGACAATCCCAGAGAGCCGCCTATCAGCCCGCCAAATTGATTGCATTAGGGGCGCATCGTACCGAATTATCGCTGGACGGCAAATGGCTTTTTATGCCGGAATATGAACTGGCAACGCAAGCTCACCCGGTTGAAGTCACCACGGACGATTCCGCATGGCATGTTATGGATGTCCCCGATTTTTGGACGCCCGGCATGTCCTGGTTATATGGGCAAACCAGCTTTCCGTATCTTAAGGGTGTCAGCCGCCTGGCCGGCGTTGCGGAAAGTCTGGACGTGCAGGAAGCGCGGCGTGTGGAAGGCTATACATTTGATTGGAATCGGACCAAGGCGGCATGGTACCGCCATTATATTGAGTTGCCCGGTGATTTAACGAATCGTCAGTTCAGCCTTACCTTCGACGCCATAGCCAAAATTTCGGAAATCTGGGTCAACGGAATTAAAGTAGGGGGGCATACCGGATTATTTGCGGAAACCCGGTGTGACATTACCGCCGCAGTGCGGCCTGGCCGCAATGTCGTCGCTGTTTATGTGGTCAGCCAAATCAATGGACACCAAAAAACATCCCCCGCCGGCGACATTGTAGCGGTGACAGTGGATGTTACCCCGCAAATGCTTAATTCGCTCCCGCATGGAATGTTGCAGAACAATGTGGGCGGAATTTGGCAGCCGGTGAAATTAGCCGTAACATCGCCCGTAAGTGTTCAAGATTGTTTTATCCAAACCAGCATGCACGGTGCGGATGTCACGGCGGAAATTTCAAACGCGCGGAAACGCCCGGTAAGCGCTGCCGTTGAATATGTCATCAAGAACGCGGCCGATGGCTCGGTGCTTTACGAAAGTGATGCCGGTCGGCTGATCAAAATTGAGTTGTCCGCCGGAACCCGGCATCAACTGAAATTCAGCACACCGACTTTGGCACCAAAGCTCTGGGAGCCGCAAAGCCCGAATCTTTACAATCTTGTTATTCGGATTAAATCTGCGGGGCAACTGCTGGATCAGTATACTGCCCGTTTCGGCTTTAGAACATTCGCCCGTGACGGCGCGCAATTATTACTCAACGGCAAGCCTTACTGGTTGCGCGGTGCTAATCCGTTTCCCTGCAATCTGAAACCCAATGATGTCCAACTGGCCCGTCGTTTTACCCAAATGGCCCATGACGGCAATATCCGCGCCGTAAGAGCGCATATCATTCCGTTTACCGCCGCGTGGCTGGAGGCAGCCGACGAAATAGGAATATGTGTTTCTTATGAAGGCATCTGGCCATGGTTGATGATTCAGGGCAATCCGCCATCCGGGCAGCTTTTGCATGTATGGATGCAGGAGTATCTTTCGCTGATAAGGAAATACCGCAATCATCCAAGTATTATTATCTGGGATGTCAATAATGAAATGAATTTCGGCAGCTTTGACCAGAATAAGCCGCTGCTGTTGAAAAAAAAATGGGTGATTCTCGATGCGATGATCCGGCAAATCCGGCAGACCGATCCCACCCGGCCGATTATTGCATATTCCGGATACACACGAAAAGAAGCGCATAAGGGCTATCAACAGGTCGTGCAGCCCAATGGTTTTGATGATGGTGATATCGATGACGCGCACCGATATTACGGCTGGTACAACCCGACTTTCTTTCATTTATACGACGGACAGTTCGGAGATGGTAGTTTCACTCCGGGACGGCCGCTGATCAGTGGGGAAATGGGCCCCGGCTATCCAAATAATGATGACGGCCATCCCACCCGGCATTATCTTTTCAACCATTACACGCCGCAGGCTCTGGTGGGCGACGACGCTTATGAGAATAAGGACCCGGCAATATTCCTCACCAGGCAGGCTTTTATGACCAAGGAATTGGGCGAAACACTCCGCCGCACTGGCCGAGCCAATACGGCAGGTATCATGCACTTCGCCTATTTCACATGGTTTAAGTCGCCTTGGTCAGCTGAATACATCAGCGCCGCCCCCGGCTACCATGCAATAAAAAATGTTATGCAACCGGTTCTGGTAAGCGCGGAATTATTTGGTCGACACTTTTACGCCGGTGCCGCCATCCGGCCGCGAGTGTGCATCGTCAACGATGCGGAGACCTTCTCCGCTGTTCCGGCAGGACAATTGATATGGGAAATTCTATCCGGCGATAAGGTCTTGTCCCGAGGCGACATTTCTACCCCCGCCGTGAAGTATTATGCCAATCATTGGATGACCGTGGAAATCAAAATGCCCGAACTGCCTTCTTCTGAAAGAGTCAACGGGAAGCTGCGTCTGCGGCTTGAAACAAACGGTGTTGCGATTTCCGAAAACCATTACGATATTGTTATTGCCGCACCGCAATGGGCTTACGGCATGCTGCGGGGGAAGCACGCAAATATGTTTCTTATTGACGCTCATCATCGAAGTTCCAACCTGTTGGCCGGTATTCCGGTTATACCCGTCGGATCCATCAATGCCGTGCGACAGGGCGCTTTGGTCGTTATTGGTGATCTCAAACATTTTGTCCTGCAACGCGAAGAGGTTGACGCGATGCGCAGATTTATCAGCGCCGGCGGCACAGCGTTGTTGCTGAATCCGGGACGGATTCTCGTCAGGCTGTTTCCCGATCAGATAACGGGATATGTCCGCAAACAAGGCGAAATTGTTACCATGCGTGTGAAAGAATCTCCGGTATTCGATGGGCTTGAGCCTTTGGATCTGTCCTGGTTTGAGTCGGGCCGCAGAAGTGTGCCCATTGCATGTACGGGTGTATATCACATGGTCGAAGGGCGAGCGGATGTGATCGCCCTGGCAGCGCAGTGCGATATTCACGGCTATCTGAAAAAGCCGGCGGATATTGTGCATGTCAGCGGAACGCCGCTGGTGGAAATACGGATTGGCAAAGGCCGGTTGCTGGCTGGCGAAATGAATCTGGAAGCGGGAAAATTAGACCCCATACCCCGACGCCTGTTGACCAATATGCTGGCCTATCTGACCTGATCCGAACGATACTATACATACTTTGCCTCGCGGCAAGTTGCAAGTTATAGGAAAGGAAATACAACGCAATGGATCAATTCATGCTCAATGTCAAGGGCCGCGGTATGCCACGTCATACGTTGATATTCATGCTTATGGTGCTCTTCGGATGGACGCTTCCGTGCCTGTCCCAGACTCATACACCACCCGCATCGGCTTGGATGGACGCGTATAACGTGATCTGGCACAGCCCCAGTAAAAATTCCGCCGGGTCCATGCCCATCGGCAATGGGAATGTCGCGCTGAATGTCTGGGTATCGCCACGGGGCCGACTGGACTTTTATTTCGGCCAAACCGACTCCATCGACGGTGCCGGAAATCTCGACAAAACAGGCCTGATCAAGGTTGCGTTTTCCCGGCCCCTTTTCCAGAATGGTCGGCCTTTTCAACAGGCCCTGAAGCTCCGTCAGGGTGAAATCGTCATCGTTGGCGGACAGGGTAAAAAGGCCATTAGGGTCCATGTCTGGGTGGACGCCAACGCGCCGGTGGTGCGCATTGCCGCGCAGAGCGTAACACCCTTCACAATGACCGGCAGCCTGCATTTATGGCGCAAAACGGACCACGTTGTCCGATCTCATATCCGTCTGGTGGAGGGAAGCGCCCGCGACAGCGTAGCCTGGTATCACCGCGATAAGCGTTCCATGTATCGTGAAACCCTCAAAAACCAGCATCTTGGATCCCTGTTGGGAAAGTTTTCCGACCCGCTGATGAACCGTACTTTTGGAGCCTGCATGCTTGATGATGATTGGATCGCATCAAGCCCCACCACGCTGATAACCAGACATCCGGTTACTCGCACGGTGTTGTCCGTGTATCCGCTGACAGCCCAAAGCTCAACGGCAGCCGATTGGCTGACGGAACTGGGGCAGAGAATCAGCAAAATCAACGACGTCCCGCTTTCCACCGAATGGAAATTACATGAAGCCTGGTGGCGGAAATTCTGGCGACGAAGCTGGATAAATGTCAGCGGGGACAAAAATGCCCAAACAGTGACACGTGGTTACCTGTTGGATCGCTGGATGGTGGGCTGTTCAGGACGTGGTGCCCTGCCGTTAAAATTTAATGGCGGAATGTTCACGTTCATTAAATCACACGGCCCGGACTATCGTTCCTGGGACGGCTGTTATTGGCTGCAGAATGAGCGCTTAATTTAT
>JAJZEY010000511.1 GCA_021805585.1 Planctomycetota bacterium | reverse complement strand
GGATGCTCTCCGGGTGAAACTGCACGCCGAAGAAGGGTTTGGTTTTGTGCCGTATCGCCGCCAGCGGACAAACCTTGGTGGAGGCCAGCGAAACAAAATCCGGTCCCAGATCGCGTACCTGATCGCCGTGGCTCATCCAGACGGTGGTCTGTTCCGGCACACCGGCAAATAATTCCGCCACCATTTCGGCGGCCTGTGGATCCTGCGCGGTATTCAGCCGTGTGGCGCCATATTCGCCAGCCTGCCCCGGTTGCACCTGCCCGCCGAGCAGTTGCGCGGCTATCTGCATTCCGTAACAAATTCCCAAAACCGGAATGTTCAAATTGAAAATATCCGGGTCGCAGCGCGGGGCATCGGCTTCATACACACTGGAAGGCCCGCCGGAAAGAATCAGTCCCACGGGGTTCATGGCCCGCAGCTGATCCACCGAAATATCCGGCGGCACCAGCAGGGCCTGAACACCCGCCTCGCGTACGCGACGGGCTATTAGCTGGACATATTGGGAACCAAAATCCAGTATGGGAATGGTTTGTTCAGTCATGTGCTGTACTTTATTCATGGGGCAATTATAACGCGGGAAAACGGAGTTTTACAATCATGATGCGCTCATGGCACCCCCGTCGGAATGCAAATCCGATTAGGCAGAGCTAACCCGGCCCGCCGGAATCGTCGGCCCTGGAAGGTTATTGGAGCATTGCAACCACTTACAGGCACCTGGTCGTACGGCATGGCCGGCCCTGCAAAGCTCCACCTTCCCGCCTGGCGTGGGCGGGCCGCGGCAAACTTGGGCTGTCCGTAACACGCGGTGTTAGTTCACGGGAGGGTTATGTAAATTCACCACGGGGGACGATGGCGGCATGCAGAGTCGTTTTGTGGCATGGGCATCCTGCCTATGGGCGTGCCATGCAGCAGACAGCATTTAGCATTTAAGATGTGGCATTTAGCATTTGCTTGAGAATCCGGATGGGAAGTATTTCTTCGCCAGAATGCGATACCCGTCGCGTAGACTTCCGGAAAAAAGGGGATATCTTCGTCCATGGTCATGCCGAGCAACGCAATTGGAACCCCCCGGCGACCCAAGTTCCAATTTTGAACGTTGTTTGTGCCGCGAGCTTGATGAGGATCTCGTTGACATTTCCATTGACCGGATCGACCCGGTCAGCTTCATTAACGACGATAGAAATGCGATGGGCATATAGCACTTGGCGTTTATCCATAGGGATACAGGCGAAAGCGGGCCTGAAAATCTGTGCAACCCAAAAAATTGGTGGATCGTATTTCCGTTCCCTTGGGCCGCCCCTCATTTTTTTTCTCTGGTGCCACCGTGGTGAAGTTCAATAATTAAAGTTCAAGGGCCGGCGATCGGAAAAGTCGAAATTCCAACGCGACATCAAAATCCGCTTCGATTCATTCCTGTCCCAATGGGCCTTCCGGACAGCACCCTTACCACCTGAATCGGGAAGTTATTTCGGGCCTTTTCCCAAGTGGCGGCGGTGACCGGTATTTATTGGCTGATAGGCCACTGGGCCAACGCCACTTGCAGCAGTCGCCCCGGGCAGTTTGTGGGCTGATCGGCCAGCGTTGCATGGGCAAAAACGCTGCCCCTTTGCAGCGCATAAATAATTACCAGCCAGTCCAGAAACTGATGAAGGGTGGTTAGCTGGAGGTGGGTTGGCTTCTGTACGTCAAAGTTTCCCAGCGCTACAATTCCCAGATTATCGGCATTGTGGTTTTTGACGTGGGCACCCTGGTAATTCATGGATCGCAACTGCCAGACACGTCCGGCGAGGTCCACTGCAAAGTGATAGCCGATATCGGCCCAGCCGCGCTGGCCCGGACCGCTGCCGGTGTGAAATTGGCGGATATTCTCAAGATAATCCGCGGTTTCTTTCAAATCCGTCGTCAAAAACGGTTCCGGAAAGCCGCTGTGGTGCACGGTGATGCAACCCACGCCATGCAGCGGTTGCATTTCCGCTTCGCGCGGCATAACCCAGGTAAACATGCGTCGTGGCAAAAGGGGAAATGGAAGCAGGCCGTCGTGTGGCAGGGCCGCGCGCCGACCAGGAAACCAAGCCTCGGCATGTTCATTCAACGCCAGTGTTCTGACCGCATTGTCGCCGTCCATCGTGCACCGTTATCATTCACTGGATCAGCCGTTTCCTTACTGTTCAAGCGGAGCGACGGTAAATTGCTGGCCACCGATCGCGGCTTGGGCCATCAGCCCGGCGGTGGGCTTGGCATATACCACCAGTCCATGTTCATAATTGGATGCGGTCCCGCTGCCGGCCTTGATAGCCACGGCGGTGGCCCGCGCATCAAAGGAAACCGCCCCGATCTTAAAGTCCTGCAATGCGGCCGCGTTCTGAAACAGAATCAATTCGCGAAAGCTCTGGCCACCGATTTGTGCGCCAAATGTCCCTTGCGTCATGCGAACATAACCGACCAGTTGCCCCTGTCGGAAAAGTTCGCCGCGTCCTTCCGCGGCACCGAAAACCAATGCGCCGGCACCAACCGAAGGCAGCACGGCGTAGCCGTAGGCGTGTGCGATCTGCTGTGCGACGGCCGGGCTGGACCCTTTGAATTCAGCTAGAGCTTCGGCAACCTGAGCGTTGATGGCGGATTTGCCGTAGCTGGTAACCGGGGAAATCGGATGTTCTGAACAGCCGGCAACAGGAAGAAGTGTCAGTGCCGCAAACACCAGAGACGAAAAAACAAGGGAAACAGTACGCATAAATTCTCCTGAAAAAAAAATACTCAACGGGCCTTTTTCGCGCCAACCTGAAGCCCATTTCTGAATTATAGCACGCCCGGGGCCTTAGGGGGAATTTTTTTTCAAAAGCATGATATACCATGTGTCCCAATAAATAGAATATTTAACAGGGGCTGACATGCGGCCATTGCGGTGCGGGCAATCGAGGTCTTTATCTCAGAGGCGTGCAGTCTGGATCCTCACACACATCGTGCGCGCCGGGGCATCCGGAAATAGCGAAGTACATCACAAGTGATTTTACCGACAAGGCCTTCCATGCATCATGGTGCGGAGTTGGGCAGGGGCACGCGTCCTTGTGGGCGCGGACTTTTATCCTGGCGGCAACGCGGCTTGAATTGCCAAGGTGGCCGGTAATTTATTGTTTGAACGCGCCTAAGATGGGATAGAACATGTATGGAGACTTCCCATGCGGGTCGAATATCAACTCTCGTGCCGATTGTGGCTGCCGCTTCCAATCGCGCCGGTCTTCACCTTCTTTGCCGACGCGCACAATCTGGCGGTCATTACGCCGCCATGGCTGAATTTTGTAATTCACACGCCCGGGCCGATTGATATGCGAACCGGATGTCTGATTGACTACACCATTCACTGGTTGGGAATACCGATAAAATGGCGAACGGTGATTTCGGCCTATGATCCGCCGGACCGGTTCGAAGATCGGCAGCTTATTGGCCCATATGCGCAGTGGATTCATCAGCACGAATTTGCCTCCCAAAGCGGCGGTACGCTGGTGCGGGATCGCGTGCGATACATTATTCCCGGCGGATTTTTCGGGCCGCTGGCGCAGGCGGCTTTCGTGCGGCGGCAATTGACGCAAATTTTTGAATATCGGCAGGCTGCCATTGCCCGCCTGCTGATGGTAAACCGGCCCGGCAAAGCGCAAATTGTTGAGCCAGTGCGAATCAGCCGCGTGGGTGGGTGGGTTCAGGATGGCGTGGGAACTAAAGAGACTTCGGATACCCGGCCGGTTTAAGCCCCGCCAGTGTGAACCGCGCGAAGGGATGCCGATGGCAGTCAAGCCAGGGGGCCTTTAGCCTGTCGCGCCATACAAGGGTTTCCCGTACGGTCCAGCCTTTGGCAACCGACAGCCGCGCATCATGGCGGCTTTGCGGATCGGAAAAAAGCGTAAGAAGATAAATGGCTGCCCGCGCCCATCTGGTCCGCATAAGGTCATTAACGATCAGTCCACAGCGGCTTACCCGCAGCATTTCCCGCACAACAGCCAGCGCGTCGTCGTCGTTAAGATGGTGCAAAAACATGCTGCAGGTGGCAATATCCACTGAATTATCCGCCAGCGGCAACCGCAGGGCATCGGCCCGAACCAACGAAAGATTCTCCGTGCCATGGGTCCATTCCCGCGCAATGGCCAGGGTAATCGGATGCAGGTCCACACCCATGATCTGAATCCTCCGACCGACTGTCTTGGCCCAATTCAGTATCGCTTCGGGAATATCGGCTGATCCGGTGGCGACATCCAGAATGGTCATCGGGCCGGCCGGCAAAAGCCC
>JAJZEY010000280.1 GCA_021805585.1 Planctomycetota bacterium | reverse complement strand
AATTGTGGTTTTTGCGGCGCTGGCTCGGACTCGTCAGCCTCCGGACCCTCGGAGGCTGGCAGGCCACCAGCGCAGCCCGGCACGACTTCCAATGGCCAGCCGCCTCCGTCGAGGTGAAAACAACAGCGGTTCATGCCTCCGGCGATCCGATCCACCGCATCACTGGCTTGGACCAGCTTTCCGAGCCGGAACACGGACAGCTTTATCTGTTTAGCCTCCAGACCCGCGAGGATGCCTTGGCGGCAAATACGGTTCATAGTCTCGTAGCCGGAATATCGGCAGGTTTCGAGAGCGATTTAGAGGCGCTGGCGGCATTTAATGAAAAACTGGCCGCCCGCGGGTACACCCCGGCCGACGACAAGAGCCCGGCGCGGAAATTCCGGGTGATCGCCGAACGGCTCTACCGTGTCGATCAGGGCTTCCCTCGGTTGACGCGATCCACATTCACTCCAGCTGGATTGCCAGCGGGCGTGGTAGATTTAAGCTATGGGATTGACCTTTCGGCATGCCAGCCGTGGCTGGTTGCCGCCTCTCCGACCGCCATGAATCTAGCGTCCAGCCTGTTCGATCAACCTCCGAAGCGGGAGCGATAGATTCACCCCCAGCCAAACTTGATGAAACCCGGCCAGTATGGCGCAGTCCGATTCGCCCGCTTCTCGCAGCCACATTATCCCGTGGAGCAAAGATACAGCACGCCGGGCGGATCCGCGCAATGGCATCCTGCTTAACGCCTTTTACGACCGCGCATTTGACCGTGGCCTGATTACCTTTGACGAAGCCGCGCGACTGGTGCTTTCCGACCGCTTAAAGACCCGGAAAAAGAATCAGGATTTTCCTGCGCTGATTCAGCAATGCTTCCACGCCCTGGAAGGCGAGCCGCTGCGTTCACCCAAACGATTCGCGCCCGACCAGGCCGCCCTGGCGTACCACCGCCAGAACGTTTTTAGGTGAGTCGCCCGCAGGGCCGATCGCCAATGCCCCCCCGAACGCCGCCGGCGGTTCGGGCAAGGCACCCTCCATTTTACTTGTCGTCGGGGGGACTCAATCCGTTGGCTATATCCTATCAGGCCTATACCAATAACTGCGGAAAAAAGGCGTGCGGCGCTTTGCCCCCCTGGAGCTGGCGGCAGCACTCGGGTTTCCCGCCCTTTCAGATTTCGCCGCGGCATCAAATAATAATATGTACTGCCGTTGGCGGCTGCCGGCTGACACGCCAAGTGCCCCCGCCGCTGTGGCACATGGCACCCCACCGCTGTCGGCTGATGCATGCGGTCGGAAATAAGGGAGTAAGCAATGAAAAAGAAACGCGGAAACATTCTTTTCATCCCCTTGCAAAGTATGCACAAATGTGCATTTACCAGCCTTGCCCTGGTTGCGGCCGGAGTTGGATGTACTTATCTGTATTGGCCAATCGAAAATGTGCTGCTGTGGCTGATCCCATGCTATATCGCCGGTGCCTGGGCAATCGCCGCAATTGTCGATATAACCGATCATTACGGGCAATGAACCGCGATAACACATAAGCGGCGGCACTGTCATATTGATTGGCACTCATTATCTTCCGCCACTGGCTCCAGCCAATGGAATAATTGTGCCAATTTCTTCCGGTCAGCATGGTTTTCAAGTTTGGCGGATGCGGATTTTATCACGCAATGGCTTGGGTCCTGATCGGTCGGGTCACTATGAACCGAAAACCCGGCGGCCTGCACATCATGCAGGGCGGCATACGCCATTCGTGAATCCGGTCCGGTCATTCGGAGCGTTAGAAGTCGGCGGCCGTCCTCAAGTCGGCGGGCCTCCACGGTTTGGCTTACGGAAATCCCACTCTCCTGCTCGCCGGATTGCCTGTTGGTTCGCAGCTTAAAGTTCTCACTTGTAATCCAGGGCGGTGGCTTGCCCTGGTAAGGCGACCCGCCAGGAATGTGCCGCAGCAGAATAACTGCGTCGGCGGGTAATTCTAATTCGGCCATCATGGATATCCCCGCGGTCAGTTGTTTTCAAACTCCTGAAGGGTCCGCAGAAAAATCCGATCATCCTCCTGCAATGGGCGGCCGTCGTGGCAAATAATTCCCTTCCCAAATTCGCCCGGTTCTCCGCTGCTGTAGACGAATGAAGCCATTCCAGGCGTTTCAATTTCAACTTCCAGGTCCGCGCCGGTTCCTTCGTTCCGCCAGGCCAGCAAAATCCCCCCGTCCGGTGTTGGGCGAATATATGGCTCGGCAATCGCGGGGGAGTGGCGCAATATCTCGTCCACCAGCCCGGCGGCGGAATTCAGAATTTCAATCCGCGGGGCCAGCCCGCCTTCACCATTCCAGTCGGATTTCAGCGCGGAAAGCAGTCGCAACTGCTGCACTACGCTCGGCCGCCACTGGCAGGTCTGAGCTGATTGCCGCGGAATGGATACCGCATCCGTCAGAAGTGCGGCACTTGGTGTGGTCGCATTGGTGGACCACCCCACGAAACTATCCGCCGGCGTCATAATTTGAACATCCGATGCCAATTCAGCCATTCTGGTAACCCCATTTCTGGTGCATTGTCGCACTGGTAAGACAGTGAAATCCCCTGACCACCCATTCCCGCCCCAAATCCAACCATTCCATAACCGGATCGCTTGCCGCCTTAAGCGGTGCACCGCGCGCCGTCAGACGAAAATCAATGGCAGCCGCTCCCGTTGCCAGCCGCACCGGGCCGTGTATCTGAATGTGCAACCATCCCCTATCTTTTTGGATTGGAAACGAGGCCAGCGACATGACACGCTCAGACCCCGGCAGAAAATCGGTCGAGTGCCCCGTCGTCAATCCCGGAAAGCATTCCGCGTAGGCCGCATGCAGGGCACCACGCTCGCTGGGCACCGCGATTCGGTTCACATAAGTAACTTCGCACTGATTCGGTACAAGTTCGCCCAATTTGTTTTCCGCCAGGAAGTTCTTGAACAGGGTCAGATATTTAACAAAATCCGCACGATTGGACTCGTATGATGGATATCGCCCGGAATTGTGGCCCGGCCGCATCCAATTCTGCATAAACCGGTCTTTCTGTATCTGGATTCCGTGCTCACCGGCGTCGTTAATATTCTCCGGGGAGCTTCGATACCAGACACGCGGTGGCGGAAATTCTCCGCCAATCCGCCATTGCATCGGATTAATCACCATTGGCTGCGCTTCAACGGATTCAATAATTGCGGGGATCGGCGGGTGCTCCTGCACCACAGGAAACTCGTCGCTGATCAAGTTCCAAAAAAGGCCGTAATCAGTTACGCGCATTTGTGCCAGCGGTTCAAACTGGACCGCAAGCAGTGTCTCAACCACCGGCGGGCTCGAGAATTTGGGCATGCCAAATGTCATTTTCCAAAACTCCCAAGGCATCTAATTTCGGCGATCACAGGTCTACAAAGGCTTGCTCCCGGCACCAATTTACCAGCCGGCTGCGGCCTCATTATATCTATAATCGCGTGGCGGCTGCGAAAAATCAATGCTCGCTCTACCGCCTACCGCCAGGTCGGAGCCGCTTCCTGACCCGTATCGCGACCTTTCGTCGCCCGTGCCGTGACAGAGCGTACCGCCATAATAAAGACCCCTCTGCGGCTTAGTGCGGCAGGCTTACCAAAGGCGCGTCGCTTTGTCGTGTTTAGTCGTTTTGACCTTTACACCGCTATCTGTTGGCGGGACCATAAAAACTGCCATCACAAACGTTTCGTGGTCATTACTTCCCGGCGGCCTTCATCGGCGTCTTGGTTTTCTTTTTACACGTGCTGTCCTTTTTGGCCACGGTACTATTCCTTCAAAAGAAACGATGTAATGTAAGATACCGCTGGATCGCGATTTTTCACTGGTTTAACGCATTGATTCAATTGACGTTATTATTTATGGCTTATCGGACGATTCGCAAGCTATTTATGATATTTTTTTTATTCCATCGGCATATGCTTTTGCGTAACCTTCGCGTCGGCTATTCTTCGCGAAACCTTTTTACCCCCTGCCACGCACCACACTCCTTTCGAAAATTTGGCCTCACCGCATCGCCGAATTACCTATATTCGGGCGACAATCAATGATTCGCAGTTGCCGGAATTTTCCGGTGCATTCGGGTTATCCATCCCGGCCAGTTTGTTTTGGGCAAAATGCCCCCGTCCGGCGTTGGGCGAAGAACGGGGTGCACCAATTGCCGGGAAATAATGCGGCTGGTGGAATTCCATTGACACTTCCTATGCGGGGGTGTGCCCGTTTTTATCGGGAAAATCGCCAAACTGCAATTCGGCATTATTTTTGTGCCTATCGGG
>JAJZEY010000103.1 GCA_021805585.1 Planctomycetota bacterium | reverse complement strand
AAGGCCCGTTTGATCCGCCACTGCGGACGGTATTACTTTATTACGGGCGGACGCCTGTGGCACACGAAGCGGACAAGACGCCCGCCCCCAAAGACTGCAGAGCGAGATCCCGCCCCCCAAAACACCGGACGTCAGTACCTCGGCGCATGGAGTGTGGGCACCTTTACCGCTGCCGCGGGAAGAGCGGGTGGAAGCACTTGCCATACCGATTTAGAACCCGTACAGCCATACCATAAATCCTGAATATTTCCGTTGTCGGAAGTGACAGCCTGTATCAGTGTCCGACATTGACGGAGGGCCGGCGGATTGTGGGCGCGAAGCCAGGAGGATGGTGTATGGGGCCATACATCGACGGCGAGCGCCAAAGCCCGCAACCCGCTGGCCTCCGCCCGCAGGGTTGGCCGCAAACAGGCCGCCCGCGGCTGCGATCAGACTATAAACACTCTGGCACAACGTCTATTTTTCACCTTGTTGTCACATGCGCGAATTCCGTGGGCGCGAAGTAATTGGTGGAAACCCGCATGCGATTGCACCACCATTCGATGCAGGCCCCGTCTTCGGCATCCCATGAATTTTCCATTCATTTGATGAAATAAAAATAGCCGCATTTATTTTTCCATAGCCGCCCCACGCTTGATATTATCCAGTCGTCACGCATCGATTAAGACTGTTTTCTCCCCTTAAACGAACCGGCTGCGGGCTTCGTCCCGGCCGGCTGAACTTTCGTCGCCACGCACAGAACGTCACATCGCTGATGCCATGTCCGCGGCAGAGGTCCACAATCGGTCCGTCGCCGGCATCCGCTTCCCGCAGGATCGATACCCTCTTTTCCGTACCCGATCGTTTCTTCTTCATGCACCTTACACTTCTTTCTTTACCGAAATCCGACACGATCCAGTGGCATCATTCCAGGGGCGCGGGACACGACGAAACGCATGTTTGGTTGCGGCTCCGCGGCAGGATGCATACACAATTCGCTTAGTAGACATCAACATGCTTAACCTGGAATTGATAGATACCTGATTTTATATTTAACGCCACTGCTCCGGCGGTTTGAGCTTTCAATTTGACAGCGGGGCATTTGGATAATGGCTTTCCGCTTTCCGTAATGTGGTGTGGGTCCTTTGCGGGCAGAATAGCAGTGGCCCATGTATTAGGTGGAATCTGAAGATTCAAAAAAAACAGTCTACCGCTAATTCTCCAGTCCGCTTTAATAAATCCGCGTATTGATTTAATTCCGGCACTAACGGAAATGAACTTCCCGCCGGGGCGCGGATGTATCAGGATATGCTCAAAACCGGGCTGTCGGAAATCAGGAGCAATTCCCGCAATATTGCGATACATCCAATCGCCGACCGAACCGGCCAACGGCGGAGCACAGAGTGAATTCGGGTTGGCCATGGGATCCGGTGATGGCGCAAAGACCACGCCGTTTTTCGTAACCGCATTCCAGCTTTCCCAGAAGGTGGTGCTTCCACGCGTCGCCTCATAGCCCCAGGACGGATAGCTTTGGCCCTGAATAAGTTGACATGCCAGCGGATGATGCCCGGTCCTGGTTAACACGTCCAGCAGCCATTGTGAACCGACAAAGCCAGTCGCCAGATGTCCGCCCCGAGCGGCAATATTCGCCACCAGCATGGCCGCGGCTGACTGCCGCAGATGCCGCGGAACAAGGCCAATAAATAACGCCATGACATACCCGGTTTGTGAATTATTGCCAACGGTGCCGTCCGCCTTGACGAAAGTGTGTCGAAAAGCAAGCGCAATATTCTCAAATAGTGCCTTGAATTCCGCCGCCTCGGCATCTTTTCCAATTCCCGTCGCCATACGGGACATCAGCAGGGCATCGTATGCAAAAAATGCGGTCGCGATTAATTCAGGTGGCGTGGGCTGATTTACATTCAGCCAATCCGCCGCCGGCGCAAAACTACCAGGCAGAATTCGGCCACGGCTTAAAGTTTTCATGTAACGGATGTTCTTTTCCATGAAAGGCCAGCAACGCCGCACGATATCCCGATCCGCATAAAATTCATAAAGCAGATAGGGAAGGCAAATCCCCACATCACCCCAGCCGCCGCCATAGCCGCCGCCGTGCGGCATCCAGAGCGGGGCGACATTGCCAAAAATGCCATTGGCGACCTGATCGCGATTAAAATCGCCAAGCCAATTGGCATAAAAGGCTTGAAGATCAAAGTTAAAGACCGCGGTGCGGGAAAAAAAGTTGATGTCGCCGGCCCAGCCCAGGCGCTCATTGCGATCTGGGACGGCGATGGGAATGGAAAATTGCGTGTCGCGACCGGTCCAGAAAATACAAGACTGAATTTTATTGATCAGCGGCTGATTGGTATGGAATTCTCCGGTAATGGCCAAATCGTTAACCGTTAAGATGCCGCTGATATGGCTGGGCGATATTTTGCCCGGATATCCGGTTACTTCAATATATCTAAACCCATGAAATGTGAAACGAGGCTGAAACACTTCAACCCCAAGACCTTTCAAAATATAGTGATCCGTTGCCTTTGCGGCCCGGAGGTTTCCGGTAAACAGCGTACCATCCGGATTCAGCCATTCGCCATACCGCAAGGTTACTTTTGTACCGGCCGGCCCGCGCACTTTCAGCCGGCAGACCCCGGTAATAAGTTGCCCAAGATCCGCTATATGAACCCCCGGCTTTGGCTCGGTTATTTTTTTGCAGGAGAATTTTTCCACGGCGCGGACAGGTTGCTCCATTTGCGATGCAAGCCTTCGGGTATATTCATGAGAGCCGGGAATCAAGGATGCGCGTACCCAATTTTTACCCATATTGAAGTTCGGTCTATTCCACCCTGGCTGTTCCAGGCGGGCATCATAGGTTTCGCCCATCAGGTTGTCCGCATATACCACCGGACTTGGGGAAACCTTCCAGGTGGAATCCGTGGCGACTACCTCCATGGTTGAATCGTGATATTCCACGTGCAATTGCGCAAACAATGCGGGAATGCTTCCGAACAGATTCTTGCCGAACCATCCGATATGGCCACAGTACCAACCGGGAGCCAGCATCGCCCCTATTACATTTTCACCCGACTGTAACAAATGCGTGGCATCATACATCTGATAATCAATCCGATTGTAATAATTGGTATCACCCGGTGCGAACAATTGCCGACTAACCGGTCGGCCATTAATGGATAATTCATAAATGCCCAGAGCGGACGCGTAAATCCAAGCTCGTTTAACACTTTTTTTAAGCACGATTTCACGGCGCAACATGGGAGTACGCAATATTCCGCCCAGAAAGGCCTTGCTACCGGCCAATTCCAGTCCGGTCGGCCCCGGCCGCCCCTTCAAGAAAGGATTAACCCGATGGTTATTCAGAGGCGCGTTCAGCAATATTTGGTCATTTGGGCCAGTAATAGTGAGATTTTTGAATTCTCCCTTTTCTCCCACAGCCTCGCGCAGGCCCACACTGCCGACGACGAATGTATTGTCATCTATCACATCCACGCCATGATTATTCAAGTAAGTTTCAATGCGATTCCCCTGTAAAACAATTTTCAGGGTATTCCAATGAGCCACTTCCGCGTTGGTCACAAATTTTCCCAGCGGCACCTGCTTAAGCACGCGATATGCGCCGTTCTCACGAACATGTTCCTTCAGCACGGGAACGGAGCCGAAGGTGTTGATTTGCCATAAATACCCATCCCCATTGGGTTGGACACGAAAAAATACGTCCGAGGCGTGAGTCTGCAGCTTTAAATCCACCTGCAGCGTGTAGTTTTTCCATTTCGCGCCAACCAGTTTGGTTCCGATCCATTGGGCCACCCAGTGTTCCGGATTCATCACGCCCATGGTCCAGGCGGCGGGCTTGCTCCAGGGGGAAACCGCACCCCTTTGGTCCCACGCGCGTACGCTCCAAAAACAGCGCTGGTGCGAAAGTAATGGTTTGCCCGCATACGCAATGTCAACGGAATTCCAGGACATCCTTTTGTCGGAATTCCAGAGGTCGCATTGATGCGGCGTCAGCAAATCCAAATCAGATGCCACAATAATTTGCCAGGCCGTTTGCGACTGCCCGCGGTCATGGCCAATTCTGTTTTCAAATTTCCAGGCCAGCCTGGGAAATGGACGATCAATTCCCAGCGGGTCGATTAAGTGTTCACAGGTTAATTCCACGGGTACCAGCGGCGACTTTTTCAGGGCGGGTTGAGTCGTACCAGCCGCTGCCAGAGCCGCCACGGATGCAACGCCGATGGACGCAAGCAGATTGCGGCGATTCAACACCGGGTGTCCAAGAGCGA
>JAJZEY010000396.1 GCA_021805585.1 Planctomycetota bacterium | reverse complement strand
CCGGTGCAGGCCGCCTGGCTGGCGGATCATTTGCGGAATTACCGGCACTATCCGGTGCCGCGCGGATTGGCGGGGGGTATTTTTTCAGCTATTTCCGGTGCCATTTCAACATGGAACCAGATTTTCTATTCCACCAGGTTTTCGCGAATTGCCGCCGCCCACGGCCTTGTGCGCCCTGGGGACCTGCAGAATGACGCCACGGAAAATGCATACTATTCCCTGGTTGTGCTTCATGACCGCGGCGGAACGCTGCCGGACATAATTCTACTGGACACGCATTTGCGCCATGGCAACTTAAATGCCGCCGTGGATGCCGGCCTGCTTCACGTTATTATGCATCAATGGCAACGAAAGTTTCCCGGGGCCTTGTCTATCGTGCTTGGAGACATGAACCACACGCGCACGGATATTCCCGTTTATTCCAGATTAATTGGACCGGCGGCCCATGTTGCCGATGACGACCGATGGTCCGATACATTTGATTACAAACTGCGGCCGAAAAATCGGGCCTGGGGCACAGTGCAATATTATGTCGGGCGACCTGGATTGACCTGGCCGAGCGACCTGATCTTTGTCGGTCCAGGCTGGAGTTGGACACCGGCGAAAATCATCCGCTTTCATGGTCGGCATGGTAATTATCCCAGCGATCATTTTCCGGTGTGCACCGTACTGACTCCGACGCGAAAAGCGGCCGCCCGACCATAAGCATGCTGAAAACACGGATTGCCGGTTGCGGCTGAACAACACGGCTGCTACCGAGCAAATACCGTAAAAGACAGTCAGGCCTGGGTCGCATTGGGTGGGAGTTTTGAGCAGCAGCGGCGAGGCAAAGAGCGGTGGAACAGACGAGATTAGCAGAAAGATGTCAAGGGAATTATATCACTTGCCAATGCCGAGCGACCGATTCACTTAACTGAGGTAAACCAGTGGTTAAGTCTGCTAAAATGCCGGAATGTATTCGCTTGTCAAACAGCCGGACGATGCGCTTCGCAGTGTTTCGCCGCTTTTGGTTCGGGGCGCGGTGCTTCAATATTTCTCCTGTCCACAAGATTTGACAGTATCGCTGCTGGAGGGGTATAGACAGGGCATTGCAAATGGGTATGCCGGGTTCGCGGTTTGATGATTGTGGTTCAAACGGGGCCGTAAAATTGCATCCAGTTGAACCTGCTGGTGGCCGCCGGGCCGCAATCAGTGCCTGCCGGGGCGTATTATTTGCTGCACCGCGCGGTTGCACTAACGAATTCCAGCGGCTATGTCGTGGAAGCGTCTGATACGAACGTCTATGGAAATACCTTAATATTTACCGCACCAGATTCGACTGGGAACTGGTGGTCGGACAGCGCCAATCAAGACTATTGTTATGGTGCCAGTGAAATCAACTACTGCGGCTATCGCTTTGATCCGGAAACACAGCTTTATTACGTCCGCAATCGGACGTACAGCCCTGTTCTTGGTCGTTGGCTGCAACGTGATCCAATTGGGTATGAAGGTGGGGTTAATTTTTATGAATACGTCGCAGCGCGCGCCTTGGCCGCCTTGGATGCGCTGGGCGCGAAGACATTTCACACGAAACGACCAAATCGGCTATTAGCCGTGAAGATCGTCGCGCATTTTGGCATCCTGCCCAGCGCTGTCCATATTCTGGCAGAGCCGGCGGCCACAATTCATCAAAAATTGATACGATTCAGGGAATGGTATAAAAAGCGATAAACAAGCGGCAAGTGGAAGGATTCCCGCGGCAATTCCGGCGAGCATTAGAAATGCAGTTTTGGCAGACTAAGGTTATGCGGCACCACCAATCACCGGGCTGGGCGGAACATGCGCCATTGTTTAATCAAAATGCGACGGTAGTATAGTGGGCCGCTATTGGCGATGCCGCGGGGAGCCGGCTTTCCGGGTATCGCCTGATGAGGGAAGTTTTTCCCAAGAAAGGCGATCAGGACATGAGCACTTCCAGCGCGCCAATGTTAAGCATTTGGTTCGGTAATTTTTTTGAGCCTTTCTACAGCAGTCGCGAAGCGGTCAGCCGCGGCCTGAAGGACGTTGTGGACCTGGGATTTAATTCGGTGAATCTGGATTCCAAACCGTGGGAAGATTTTTTTGCGCGCTACCGCGGCCAACCTGCCAGCAACTACGTGGCAATGCAGGAATTCATGATGCAGGAGATTCAGTCGCTTGGGCTTGATTACACGCATCTGGCCTTGTATCTGTGTGGTGATAATTTATATCCGAATATTCGCGATGTGCCGCCGGTGCGGGGCGAAGAAAGCATTCGGCCCGACGGCCAGCCGATGGGGACCTATAAATACTGGTCGCCAAAAGCGCAGGCCACGATGGTGGAACATGTTCGCGGCTTGCTGGCGCTTTATTCAACAGGCATGCGGCGCACGGAGGAAACTCCGCCGCGGATCATCATGCAAACCATGTTTGAACCGATACCCAAACCAAGTTTTGATGCGGAGGGTCGCACGCGCTATCTGGGCTGGCTGGCGCGCCGCTATGGCGGCGATATTGGCCGCCTGAACCAGCGTTACGGCACGAATGCCGAATCGTTTGAGGCATTGGCTGCGGGAGATTATTACCTGCGACCGGAGGAGTTAAACTGGGTGGATTGCGCCCGGCCGACGGCTTTGGATTTTGCCCGTCGCACGCCGGATTTTTATCGTTGGGTGGATAATCAAACTTATCTGGCAGGCGAATTGCAGCAATATCTGGCGGTCATGAAAGAGCACTGGCGCCGGATGGATCCGCCGATTTTTATTCAACCGGTTCTGCACCAGTGGGGTTTTTTCTTTAATCCACCGGGGCAGATTTCCTGGCAGACCGGCCAGCGGGCTATGGACGTTTACAAATGCGCGGACCACGTCGACAGCGTTCTGTATATTGCGTCGCCGTTGAATGCTGAAAATCAGCCTGATGCGATGGCGCTAAGTGTGGAAGGCTCGATTATGCGGAGCGCCAATTCCGGCCGACCGTTCACCGGCGGGTTGTATATGGGCAGGCATGTGAACGCAGATATTTACCGCACGGTTACGCCGGCCGAATCGATTGGCACCCTGATCGCCAATGGTGCCACATCGTTTCATATTTACGGGTACAGCGGACTGGATGATGGCGGCGTCATGTACCGCATGGACGGTCCATTCAAGGAGTCGCTGCGCGCTGGAAATAAATGGGCGGCAAAGGTCATTCCGATGCTGTTGCAGCGTCGTGCCCGGGAAGCGGCGATTCTGTTTCCGGCGGAAATGAGCCTGTATGAACCGCTGGAGGTGGATGCCGGAGGGCAACACCGGATGGATCTGCTTGGCTGGTACGCGCAATTGGTGGATCTGGGCTGGCATGTGGACATTCTGCACCCGCGGCAAATAGCTTCCGGCGCATTGGCTGACTATTCGCATCTGGTTGTGCCACATTGTGCATTATACGACCTGGGTCCTAATGCCGCTTCGGAAAGCGCAATTAAGGCGTTTGTCATGCAAGGTGGTACGCTGCTGCATGGTCCGCATTGCGAAGTGGCGGCAAACACGTTCGGCGTTCACGAAGTGGCGGCACCGTTTGACTGCATCCAATGGAGAGAGTCGGTGATTCCGCATGGCTGGTCAACGGTGGCCTACCTGACCGGGACACCGATAGGGGCTTATATTCAATCCGGCCAACCGGCAATAACGGAAATCCGCGCGGGTGCGGGGCGCATTTTCTCCTTCGGCTTCCAATATGGATATTCGTATTGTCGGCGCACAATGCCGATTGTGCCGCCGCATTATGGCAGGCAGGAAATGCACCCGATTGTCCTGCTGGAGAAAACGCCAGTGGAGGTGCTGATTGGTTCGCCGGCGGCGCTGCGAATCAGGCCGATGCGCGGGGTGGAGTTTGCGCGATTTGGCAATCAGCTGATTGTCGTTAATCACCGCTCCAGCCCGGTGGATATAAGTGAAATTAATGCCCACAGGGCAATTCCACAATTGCCCGCAATCGGGGCCACGGTTGCCGGACATAGTGCGACTTGTCTGACGCTTGCACCGGATTGACCGACGTTTGCCAATTTGTGCGGCCGTCTTCCTCAATGTGCAAACATTTTGGCGGCCCTCTGTTTCTATGTGATTTGCCTTCAATCGATGTCGGCGGTAAGTTACTGAACTTGGCCAAAAAGGCTTTTTGGCCGATGGAATGTCGGCGAAAATGATGTAATGGAAGTCTGGAGCTAAACCCAACATGGACTTGAAACTGGCGGTTCTTCCCGGAGATGGCATTGGCACAGAAGTGGTGGATGCGTCCATGCAT
>JAJZEY010000412.1 GCA_021805585.1 Planctomycetota bacterium | reverse complement strand
AATGGTGTGCTGACCGCCCTGATTCGGCTGCCAGGAAAATGTGGTGCGGTAAAAGCATGGAACACCGGGCGGCAGAGAAGCGGCGGACACCGGCAGCCAGCCGGCGGCCGCGGTGGGCGATCCTATGCCGCCATGAATCCGCCAATCTGTAATCAGGCCGTGGTCGGGCAGCGGCGGTATGGCTCCAACGACTATGGACTTCGGAGTGCCGCCAGCGGCCAAAGTGTTGCCTTTGGGCATCGGAGCAGCCGATTTTACCACTGCCGGATTCGCCGGCTTTACCAGTACCAACCGCAAAGGGCGGAAAAAGCCTTTGTAATCAATATAGCGAAATGGTCCGACATAGCTGCAAATTTTACTGCGATCCTGGGCAATGGCCAGAATAGCCAATTCACTGGTACCGGCCTGCAGTTGCAGTTGAATAACCGCAGGATTTCCGAACGCAATTTTGCGGCCGTTTAGAAAAAAGGCGGCATAATTGCTGACGCGCGGCATCAGCAGATGATACATTCCGGCGGTCGGAATATTTAATTTCGCGCGGTACCATTGATAATCGCCCGGGTAATCACCAAAACCAAGCTGCCTTGGGCGTACGCTGGTGAGCCAGTGGCTATCGTTAAAGGCGGGCTGGGCCGGCGCGTCGGCCAGGCGAACCTGCCACGGGCCGAGCCGCGGTGCCGGATTGATCCGCTTAACCGGCAACGACTGATTCTTTGGCGGCACAAACCGCGTCCAGTTGCCATGGCGATAGACATAAGCCCAGGCGGCGGGAAGTTGCAGCGGACTTTCTGTGGTCATGGTTTCCCGCATTCCATGACCTTGCACATGGCCAACATACCAGGGACCAATCACGATAGCCGGTGTCGGCTTATGCACAAACCAGGTACCGGCCGCCATTCCACGGGATTCGGCAAGGACGCGAAACACTCCCCTTTGCGTGACCAGCGAATAGGCCTGCGGGTGCCGACCGGGAAACCGGATGCGAAGCGCCAGCGTGATACCGCCGTTTCCGACCTTCGCGATGGAAGAAAATGCCGGAGATTTATTAAGAATGAGATTGCCGGCGGCAAGGTGAAGGCGAACCATGCCCTGGGAATGTGCCGGCCCATAAACCAGCAGTGTCTGGGCGTCGGCCGTGGTGCGTATAGCCAGTACGCGTGCACAAATTTCCGTCAGGTTCAACCATGGAAGAGTTTGAAAATGGAGTTCCACAGGGAAGGTATGCCCCGGTAGAACCGTTACCGGCGCACCGCCCGGCGGCGTACATGAATACGGAGCGTTACCGGTATTCATAATAAATACAATGGTGCCGGCTGGACTTTTGCGGGCATAGACGTGAATCCCCGCCCGCGGCGCGCCCAACCATGCACGGTAAGGGGCGGTGGCATTGGTGCTGGATTCCAAGACAGTTTCGAAAGACCGGGCAAAATAATTCGCCTGTTTGTAATGATAGTACATCACCCGCAAGTCGCCGGCCTGCCCAATGGGCGCGCCAAAATCGTAACTTGCGCGGACGGATCGACAGTTCCAGTGGGAAAAATTGCTGCCCCCCACCGCCATGAAAATATTGTAGCCGCTTCCGCCAAACGCCAACACGCGCCAGACCGCTTCCAGATGCAGTTTTTCGAATATCGCATTGACATTTTCGCCGCTGCGGGTTTTAACCGGAGGCGCGGCGTTATGAATAAACTGCCAATGGAAATAAATGTCGGAATTCGCGTCACCGTAGGCGTTGAACCAGCCGCTCCAAAGTTCCGTGGAGAACCATGGCGTCGGACGGCCAACTGAATTAAACGAGTGCACGCCGGCCGGATTAAAGCCCTGGTGCAATCCGCTGAAAAAAAATGGGACGTTAATGCCATTTTTCAGGGCCATACTGTGCATCCAGCGCAGGTACCGATTGTTCAGAACCGCCCCCCAGCCCGGGCCATATTCATTTTCCATTTGAACCATTACCACCGGGCCGCCATGGGTAATCTGATTGGCGGCGACCATTGGCAGCAGTTTATTAAAATAAGGGGTCAGGGCGTTTATGAAAGGGGGTGTAAAAGTGCGCACGGACATGTTGGGAATAAACCGCAACCAGTTGGGCAAACCGCCGTTGGACCATTCGCCGTTGTTGTATGGCCCGATACGCAGGATAGCGTACATGTGCATTTTTTTTACCAGCGCCAGAAAGGCGTTTAAGTTTCGCCGACCGCGAAACGATATCCGCCCCTGTTCGGGTTCCTGATAGGCCCAGAAAATGTAGGTGGAAACCGTGTTGAATCCGGCCCGTTTCATACGCTCCAGCCGGTCCGCCCATAAGGCCCGCGGGACACGGGCATAGTGCAGGGAGCCGGACGCAATAAATGTCCGTTTGCCATGAAGAACGAAGCCTTTTCCATCAACACGAATGATTTTGCCCACCGCCGCCGGCGGCGGAAACATGAGATCATTGCCATCGGCAAATGCCGGCGTTACAACGGCCAGAGTGATGACAAGAAAGAAAAAATGCCCAAAGAATCGATTAATAACAGGCGCGAGCCGCGACATTCCATGCTCCAAAACCAGCCATGCAGACAGACCGTCTGATAAACAAAGTTTCAACGCGGAACGGAGTGGTCTATTGCCGGTAAATTGAAGACAGACAGCGTCTGTTAAAAATGGGTTAAGAAAACTAAAGGAGAGCACGAACCCGCTTAAAATATTAAGCGCTGCGCTTCATGAATTGGAGCCAATTTCCGGAAAGCGAACCCACCGCGGCGACCAGATTGGCCGCCCGAATCGGTTTGGATAACACCACTTCCACATCCAAGTCAAACGTATTTTCGTTAGGGTCCATACCGTTGGCTTCAAGAATGGCAATCACTTCAATTCCCTGGCTGACGGAATCCTGACGAATCGCGTTTAACTGCCGACGGGCATCACTATCCGAAGCGTTTGACTTAAAAAGAATCACGTCAGGGCGCGGCCGACCGGCGTATGGCGCATCGCCACGCAGATAGGGCAGTACATCCGCGTTCCGCTTTAGGGCGATGATACGGTTGCAAATTCTGGCCTCTTCAAACGCTTTGGTCATTAGAAATATGTCCTCCGGCAAATCTTCCACCAGGAGGAAAACCAGCGGTTCGAAATTTACAGGGGACAGGTCCATGGAAGGCATCTCCTTTTACCGCCGGCGAATGTCGGCGGATAGATCGACTTATTCAGGCAAATAACCGTCAATAATGGGAACCAGAAGTGTCAGCTTACCGCAACAATGGTAACTCCTGTTTATCAAAACGACATAGCTCTATATCTTATCGGGCGGACGGAAGGGGTTGCTTGAATTTTAATCGCCGATTAGGTTGATGGCATGAATACGTCCGCATCCATCGCCGTTACGGTATTGGGATCCGGCACATCGGCGGGTGTGCCGATGATCGGGTGTCATTGCCCGGTTTGCCAAAGCGCGGACACCCGCGACCGTCGCACACGTTGCAGTATCGTGATATGCTACGCAAATAGGAATATTCTGATTGACACCGCACCGGAACTGCGAATGCAAGCGGTGGCCAACGGTCTTGACCGGGTTGATGCGATTGTGTTTACACATGCCCACGCGGACCACATTTTCGGTCTGGATGATGTTCGTCGCTACAACGCACTTCTTCAGGCACCGCTGCCGGTTTATGCCGCACCGGAAACACTCGAGGTGCTGCTGCGAATTTTTCCGTATGCCTTCGCCCGCCAGAATGAGGATCGCATTTTTAAGCCGGAATTAATTCCAACCCCGATTCAAGGCGTATTTGACCTGTTCGGCACCGCCTGGCAACCGATCCCGCTGCTGCATGGCCGCAACAGGGTTCTGGGCTTTCGCATTGGTGATTTTGCCTATTGCACCGACTGCTCGGCGATTGCCGCCGAATCAATCGCGCTGCTGCACGGCCTGGATGTTTTGATTCTTGACGGTTTGCGTCCCCGGCCGCATCCAACGCATTTTTCATTTGAGCAGGCACTGGAAGTCATAAAGGCGGTTAAACCCAGGCGGGCATTTTTCACGCATTTGTCGCATGATTCTTTCCACGCGGATATTGAAACCGGACTGCCGGCCCATGTGCGGGTCTGTTTTGACGGTCTGAAACTCGATATACCCGCAGCGCGGGATTAACTCCCGCTTTGACCAGCGGAGCGGGCTGTGTTTTCCGACCCGGCGGCGGCTTGCAGTGGCCGCAGCGGCCGCGCCGCGAATAGGTGAACAGTTGCGGGTTGAGCAGGTGAACAATCCCGATTGGCGGCTCCTGCCGCATCGGGATTTCGCCTCCTGG
>JAJZEY010000595.1 GCA_021805585.1 Planctomycetota bacterium | reverse complement strand
TGTGTATATGTATGGAAAATAGCTGTGGCTCATTGTTGCGTAAACCTGCAGTGCTTCACCATCGTTATGCAGATTCATCGCACATCGCACCCGGTTGGCCGCAGCACGGCTCGCTGCCAATGCGGGCAGCAGAAGTGAAATTAGCAGCACAATGATGGCCATCACGACCAATAGCTCAACAAGTGTAAAGCCGCGATCGTTGCACCGGCGAGTTTCCATGAGCATGCTCCTTACGTATCGCGATCGTTGCCGATCTTACGTATCCGCTGCTCAAATGATTTGTTTTTTGCCGCTCAATGTCAGCCGCGGACGGTGTTTCCGCCCAAACAACACCCGCGTAAGGGGCACCCGACTCCTAAGGCAACCAACCTTAAGTTGGCCGAATAACCCAACCGACAACGTATATAATAATCTAAAACAAATTACAGACACAAGTATAAAATAGCGCAAAACATATATATATTAGCGCAATCCGTAGGCATTACGAGTTCGTCCCATAACACCGTATTATGGAATCACCGGACCGGATGCGGTTTTGTTCGGAATCGGCAATTCACGGCCTGCGAAAGCCATCTCCAGACCATCAATCACCGCACAAACCCGCGGCCTTGCTGAAGTTCGCACCATCGCTGGATGTCATCATGCCACGCTGATCAGGCGGGAAACCAGGTGGCGGAACAATATCCTCACGGACAAAATCCACGGTCCCGATATTCGGAAGTCCAGGAACTATCACGAATGCCATCCACTTAAGCAGAGAAAACCTTGGGATCCACGGCAGGAGACTTCCTCTCCGCGTGCGATCCTTCATGTCAGGGCATGCCCCGCATAAAATAAAATCATGACCAGATTGCGAATGATGTAACTCACAAGTGATTGATGCCGTTCCGCGGCGCTACGGATAATCCTGTCCGGTCGGACGTATCACAAGCTCATTAATATGCACGTGCCGCGGTTGTGATACCACGAAGCCAATGGCATTGGCCACGTCCGGCGCGCTTAGTGTCTGGCCGAAATGCTTGATGAGTTTGGTAAAATTTTCATCCGTGTAACCGGCCACATTCTGAAATTCACTTTCCACAATTCCGGGTTTAATGGTGGTCACACGCACGCCATGCCCGCAAACTTCGCGCCGCAGCGCCTCGGCCGCGCCCGCAATCGCCCATTTGGTTGAGCCGTACAAACCGCTGAAGGGCGAAATGTTGTGGCCGGAAACGGAACCCACCACCACAATATCTCCCTGTTTTTGCGCCATGAATTGCAGGGCGGCTCGCCGCATCAGGTGTGCGGCACCCAGAACATTCAGCTTATATAGATATTCCCACTGCGATTCATCGCTGTTGGTCAGGCCGCCAACCAGTCCGCGACCCGCATTCACCACCACAATGGCTGCCACGTGGCCGATCTTTTTTGCCCATTCGTCCGCGGTGGACAGCAACATGTCTATGGCGGCATTGTCCGCGGCGTCCGCTTCCACCGCCAGGGCAGCGCCGCCCGTCCGCACGATGTGCGCCACAAGCCCTGTCAGCCGATCCTTGCGGCGAGCGCTGACCACCACCGCCGCGCCCAGACGGGCCAGACGATCCGCGGTAGCCATTCCGATTCCAGCGCTGGCACCGGTCACCAGAGCCATTTTGCCCGCCAGGGGCCGATCAGGATTCGCGATTTCCGCCGGAGCTTTAGTCGTTTCGGGATTCATCATGTCGTGTGTCTCCTGAATGCGTTGCAATCATCATTGACCGCAGACAAGTATAGAGTTCCCGGGCCGCGTTGTCCTGACGGGAGGCCATGGCGGCCATGACAAGGCGCAAATCGTCCGGCGTGTCCACATCCGGCAGTTGATCGCCTATGGATAGCGCGATGCGAAGGTTGACCGCCCGGTCCAGGGTTTGCCGACAAACCAGGGCGCTTCCCCACGCAATATTATCCAGCAGCGGTAACGCTTCAGGCCGAAGGCCCAGTGCGACATAACCACCGTCATGGGCGGGCAGCATTACGGCTTGGGATTTCAGCAGATCTTGCGCCATCCACCGGAGTAAGGCCAGATTCAGATGGACCGAATCCACTCCGATAAAAATCATCGCGTCCGCCTTTTCAGCAAGGCACACCTGGGCGCAAAAGCGCATGCGATCGCCCAGGTCGCCCGGCGGCTGAAAAATGGTCCGCCATCCCGGCCAGTTGAACTGTTCCAGCGGCTGGCCAAGGGGATCGATAAACAGCAACGGTTGAATGACGAAATCGTCGGTACAGACGGTATTGGCCATGGACAGTTGCGGTGCCGCCCCGACCGCGGCTTGGGGGAACCGATGTGAGCCGGACTCTGCCAATGTTTCCACCAGGTTGCGCAAAAATTTTAAAAACGCGATCTGGACATCTGCCGCCTGCTGGGCGGAAACAAGTGGAGAAATAAGCCGCGTTTTAACGCGGCCACTTACCGCCGCTTTGGCCACCAGCACCAGGGCGATGCGCATAGGCCGATCGCACGGCCAGGAGAGATCAGGTTCACGAGCGCTATCGTTCACGCTTGGCAGTCTTTCAAAACAGGCAATTCACTCGGTGGAACAGCACCTGGCTTCGTTGAGCCGGCCTTCAACCAGCCGGCCCGGTAGCCGGCCAGAATGCACCAGTTTCGGAATGTTCGCAGGCGCAAGCCGCTGCGCCAGTGCCGTGCGCCAGTGTTAACCGCGCAATCGAGAATAAGTGGCGGTCCGATGGCCTTGAGTCGCAGAGCAAGTTCCAGGTCTTCATACTTTTCCTGAACTGGAAATCCGCCTATGGACTCCAGCACACGCGATCGCAGAAACATCGCCTGGTCGCCGAATGGAATGTGCCAATAAGCGGCCCGCCATGTGTTGCCGGCTTCCAGCAGTCGAAAACGGCTGCGGGCATCGGCAATGACATGGCCAAAGGCACCCCATCCAAGCTCCGGATTCCCCGCGATGGCCGATTCAAGCAGGCCACGCCAGCCCTGCGGAAAAACCATATCCGCATGAGCTATCAGCAACAGGTCTGGCCGGGGCGAGGCCATTGTTTGATTAAGACGGCCCGCCAGCGCCGGGCGGCTGGACCGAGGTTCGCCAAAGATTTCCAGTACACCAGCCGCAATCGCCAGCCCGCGAGTCGGACTTGACGGAATCATGCAATGCACATTCAATTCCCGCGCAACAGCTGCGGTAAAGCAGTCGCCTGTGGAATTCACCACCACCACCCGGTCCTGGTGGCCCAGTTCAGCACCCAAGCTGACGAGGCACGGATGCAGCAGATCCGCATCGCTGTGACAGGGAATGACCACGCCAAGCCGCAGCGGGCGGATTTGCCGCGAATTTCCGGACCTCAGCGGTACGGATGGTTCCGCCAATGTCGGAAATATGAAATCATGACTTTCCATATTATATTGGTCGGGACTTTCGGGCGTACCTTTCAATTTGCTGAATCGGAATACCCCGCTATCGGCTGCTTTCATCCGTGCCATGATCGATTTCCCCGCGGCGGGCATTTGACCGGTGCAATCCGCGTCTGCGTTCGGGGCCAGTTGCCGGACAGTTGGTCCTGATGGCAATTTACGGCGTCACAATATGGCGGACCCGCAGTCTGCGGTCACCGATTGGTTCGCCATCAATCACCAGTTGCACGAAATAATCACCGGATTTTTCCACCCGGACATTCATGAACGGAACAACAATTTCTCCCTCCGCCAGCGGGTCGGTATCGTTGAGGGCCACATTGACCGGCGGCGCGAAAATCACATTTCCTTCGGCATCCATTATGCGCATTGTGGCCTGCGCCTGAGATCGAATATCGGATACCGCGGCGTAACCGAAGAATGGGGGCAATACCGCCGGAAACCGGTTAAAGGCAATCGCAGGTGAAACGCCAAACAGGGCGTAACGCCGGGCAAGCATGTCGAACGTAACCCGTTCGCAAAGTACGATGGCCAGCAGATGGGGCTTTTCAGTCATGGCTTTTCTCAAATCATTGCGGACACTCGCAACCGCCGCAATCTGTTGTAACGCCAAACAGGACTTATGACAATCCGGCGTGCCGTGCTTAATCGCTGGCTACTGGTGACAAAGCCGGGTCGGGAACCGCAACGGTGCCGTTCAAGCAGAAGCCCAGCCAAATGGCAGACAAAACCAGAATCCCACGTTATAACTGGTGCCATCTTATTCAGAAGTGAATGCTGCGGAATAGTCGAACCGTGCGATATTCCGGCATGCAGGGGTATTTATTCGAAGTGCGGTAGCCCGTTGTGAGGTGCCAGATGCGATTGAGATTACCTTTTAAATCAGT
>JAJZEY010000332.1 GCA_021805585.1 Planctomycetota bacterium | reverse complement strand
GTGGCGATTTCCGGTGGGGAGTCCAAACGCGAGTTGGCCACCAAACTTGGTGCCCACGCGTACATTGACGCATCCGCCAAATCACCGGCCCGCGAGCTTAAGGCCCTGGGTGGGGCCAAAGTGATATTGGCCACCGCCCCGAACGCCAAAGCCATGCAGCCCCTGATTGAAGGGCTGGGCGTGGGTGGCAAACTGGTCATTGTGGGGGCCGATGCGCAGCCCTTCAACGTGTCACCGTTGCAACTTATTGGCCAGCGAAAATCGATCATGGGCTGGCCATCCGGTGATGGCATGGACAGTCAGGAAACACTGGAATTCGCGGCGTTAACCAACATACGACCAATGATTGAACGCTTTCCGCTGGCCCGCGCTGCCCAAGCGTATGACCACATGATGAGCGGCAAAGTCCGCTTCCGTGCTGTTCTGACCATGGATTGAGTTGCATGTATCCGCATGTATAATGCCTTCCGCCCGGACATTAGCCACCGGTTGAACGGTACGCATGATACATGCGGTTGGCGGCGTGGGCACCGGAATTCCGGCCCTGTGGCGCAATGGGCGGCCCAACCGCCGGCGTTGCGGAGCGGATAGTATTTTAACCATCATAAGGAGATTTTATGGCCAGCATTACCCTTAAAGGCAGTCCCATTCATACCAGTGGAAACCTGCCCGCCGCGGGCGGCACAATTCCCTCATTTACCCTGACTAAAAGCGATCTGGGTGAATTGCAGTCCTCTGAATTGTCTGGAAAAGCGGTTATTCTCAACATTTTCCCGAGTCTGGATACTTCGGTCTGCGCCAAGTCCGTGCGACAGTTCAACCAGGACGCCGCCGCACTGCCCAATGCCGCGGTACTTTGTATTTCACACGATCTGCCATTTGCCATGAATCGCTTCTGCACGGCCGAGGGAATTAAAAATGTGCAGGTTCTCTCCTGCTTCCGGCACACCGACTTCGGCGATAAATTGGGCGTCACCATTGTGGACGGTCCGCTGAAGGGTCTGCTGGCCCGTGCGGTGGTGGTGATCAACGCGCAGGGTAAAATTACCTATAGCGAACTTGTGCCGGAAATCGCCCAGGAGCCGAATTACGCCGCCGCGCTGGCCGCAGCGGGTAAATAAACGCGTCACGCTTTTATAACCGTGGTCATCGCGACCGGTTATGCGGGCAACGCCGGCAAACGACGGGTGCCACCTGCGGAAGAATGTTCCGTTCATTTTTCCATTCATCGGTAAAATGCCGTGAGTGGGTTGGCCGGCTGAATTCCATTCATTTTCAACTTGGAAACTTGCCAAATTATTCACCTGCATGGAGGTTGCGCATGCCCCGTCGTTTTAGTTTTACCGAAGCTGCAATCGCCGCGCTGGCCGCGCTAATTGTTTCCATCGCCCGTCCGGCGGCTGGTGCCATTACCATGCCGCATCTGTTTACCGATCATTGCGTTTTGCAGCGGAATGCCGCAATACCCGTATGGGGATGGGCCGCGCCGGGCAAACGGATCAGCGTGCGGTTTGCCGGGCAGCGCGTTTGGGCCACCACCGACCGCCGCGGAAAATGGCTGGTTCACCTTGCGCCGCTTCAGACCGACGCCATCGGCCGCCGAATGGTTATTTCCGGCGATGGAAGAAAAGTGATCCGGGATATTCTTGTGGGCGATGTATGGCTTTGCTCCGGGCAATCCAATATGCAGTTTCCGCTGGATGGCCATTGGGCGCGCGCCCTGCACGCCCGCAGGGAAGTTGCCGCCGCCGGCTATCCCCTTATTCGCCTGCTGAAAGTGCCGCGAACCAATACGCCCGAACCGCAGCGGGATATGGATGCCTCTTGGATGGTCTGCTCCCCGGCCACGGCCAAGGATTTCAGTGCGGTGGCTTATTTTTTTGGTCGCGACCTGTTTCAACGGATTCATGTTCCAATAGGATTGATTGATTCCTCTTATGGCGGAACCGTGATTCAATCCTGGACGCCCATGTCCGCATTGCGCCGGACGCCGGCATTGCATGGCGATGTGGCGTGGTTTAAAGTCGCAAAACGCAGCTACAAATTGCAATTGGCGCATTACCGGCAGGTGATGAAGGCCTGGACGGAGGCGACCCGACAGGCCCGCGCCAAGGGGAAATCCGCACCAGCCCGCCCGCGGATTGGCCCCCCGCGGAATCCGTTTACCCTAAGCCGCCCTTCGCCGGACATGGCACCCGTTTCCATTTTCAATTCCATGATCCATCCCCTGATTCCATTTGCCATCCGCGGCGTGATATGGTGCCAGGGTGAAAACAATGCCTGGGTAAATGACCGCCTTTACCCCATTCGCCTGCAGGCAATGATCAAGGGGTGGCGACGGAACTGGGCGGCACCACAATGGCCTTTTCTAATTGTGCAGATCGCGCCCTATTTTCATTACCCCAACCCCACGATCGGCGTCCCCCTGGTCTGGGAAGGTGAGGAACAGGCGGTTAAAACGCTGCCCGCGGTCGGCATGGTCGGAACCATGGATATTGGCAACCTGCACAATATTCACTTTCGTAACAAACAAGCCGTCGGCCGGCGGCTGGCCACGCTGGCGCGGGAAATGGTGTATCAGCACGCGCCAATGCGAACGCTTGGCCCTATGTATAGTTCCATGCGATTGGACGCAAATAAAATTGTGATCCGCTTCTCGGATGCGTCCGCCGGTCTGGCCAGCCGTAACGGCAAACCGTTGGACTGGTTTGAAATTGCCGGCAAAAATCGGAAATTTGTGCCCGCCAATGCGCGAATCCAAGGCAAACACGTGGTGGTGTGGGCCAGGGCGGTGCCGCACCCGGTGGCCGCCCGCTTCGGCTGGAGCTGTAAGGCACAGCCCAACCTGATGGACAAGACCGGGATGCCAGTCTTGCCGTTCCGCACCGATAACTGGCCATTAAAATAGTCGCCCAGTTGCGGCCTGCGGTACCGGCCCCAAATTCCCCCGCCGCTGCACAATCGAATCGTCCATTGATTTACCGACTTTTGGCCCCCCCCCCACCTGCGGCGGACACCGCTTCACCCATGGCCGGCGCAGCTGGGAATGCTATACTCTGTCACAAGCGTAAAGCCGCGCGGTGATGGATGCTTGCGGAATTCAGCGGAGATGTGAATGGCGACAGATGCTTCCAGAATATTCACAGTCGCAGATTTAGCTGCGCATGTCGGGGGCGTGGTACTCGGTGATGGCCGGCGGCCCATTGGCGGGTGCCGCGGTTTGACCATGGCCGGCCCAACGGATGCGAGTTTTCTTTCCAATATTAAATACACCCCGCAACTTGCCACCACCGCGGCGGGTTGTGTAATTGTCGCAAAGGGCACCAAACCGGCGGACTTTGACCGTGGCACACTCCCACCGCTGACCTTTATTCAAACCGATGATCCGTACTATAGCTTTCGGGAAATCGTGGTTCTGCTGCACGGGTTTCGGGTGCATCCGGCGATGACGGTTTCTCCGCTGGCGGTGGTCGCCAAATCCGCCAAAATTGGCGCAAATTGCCAGATACATCCGTTCGCATCCATCGGAGAGAACGCGGCTTTAGGTGCGGGCTGCGTGGTGTATCCGGGCGCGGTGCTGATGGCTCGCACCAAACTCGGCGACCACTGCATCGTGTACCCCAATGCGACCGTTTACGATGATTGCGTACTGGGCAATCGGTGCATTCTCCAATCGGGCGCGGTGGTCGGGTCGGATGGATACGGATTTGCCACACACCACGGCGTGCATCATAAAATTCCGCAGATCGGCAATGTCGTGCTGGAAGATGATGTGGAAGTGGGCGCGAATACCGTCATTGAACGGGCCGCCATGGAAAGTACGATCATTGCCAAAGGAACCAAACTCGGAAATTCGGTCGTCATTGGCCACAACTGCCGGATTGGCGAGCATAATCTGCTGGTAAGCCAGGTTGGTATTGCCGGCAGCACACAGACGGGGCACCATGTGGTTTTGGCCGGGCAGGTGGGAGTCGCCGGGCATTTGCATATTGGAAATCTGGTACGCGCTGCGGCCCAGGCGGGAATCGCCGCCGATGTTCCGGACGCCCAGGATGTCGGCGGAACGCCGGCGGTGGAAATGAAACAGGCCAAACGGGTGTATCTACAGTTATATCAGTTGCCCGACCTGGTGAAGCGCCTTCGCGAATTGGAACGCACCGTGGCGGATCTGACAAAATCTTCAACCGATCAGACTTAACGCCAGCCGGCCCCCCATGCCTGCGGCGGAGGTGCCCGTTTTGAGCCTATGAATTGCGCCCTTTGGTGGCTGGTTTTCAGCGCCCGTTGACACCTT
>JAJZEY010000338.1 GCA_021805585.1 Planctomycetota bacterium | reverse complement strand
AGAAAGCCGGATGCGGGAAATCCGCCTGTCCGGTTTGAGGAGGGGGGACTCAATCTACGCAACCACGGCTCGTCCGCGGCCAAGAGCTTGAGTCCTCTACTCTACCGAAATCCGCGGTTCGCCCTAAATCCGTGGTGTGACAAAAAGATGAGAAAACCGCGGATTTCGCCGATAACGCGGATACGCCGGGCAACGGCAGTGCATAAATGTAATCGTATAGCTAATGCGCTGTTCCTTCCTGATTTACGGGCAAGGCCCCGATTGGAGGCGTGCGGTGAATGACATTAAGGCCATAAACCGCTGCGTCACCTGCGGATTCACGTGGAATGTCCCACTAGCCGTGGAGGCCGCGGAAATGCTGCGGCGATTCGGCCGCGCCCGTGCGGTGGGAAACCATCATGGCCGTGAGTGTGGCCGCGGTTTCGGTAAGGAAATGCGGCCAGCCGCGGTCGGGTGCGGGCGGGGCGGCAAACTGCGTACAAAACTCGTCAAGCTCCGCAAAAAGCGGCTTCCAGGGAAGATCAAAAGATTGTGCGGGCGCTGAATCCTGTTCCAATTTTTCGCCATTGGAGGCGGCCCGCACTTGATACGCATGGTCCGAAACCGTTACCAGCTGACTGGCATTGAAAAGTGAAAGCTTGCGGGAAAGGGGGGAGTCGTGGTCGCAGACCACCAGGGACGCGGTGGCTTCAATAAAGCGCAGGGTCATGCAGACTGAACCGTTGACATCGGTAAACCGGTCACGATTTCCCAGTTCACCCTGCACGGCGGCAAAGACGGATGCCGGGACGCCCAGGGTTTCAATAACGGTGCGGCAGGCATCCCACGCCAGAACGGAAAGCGATCGAACCGAGGCCTGTGCCGTGGGCCAGTCCCGGGCGCGGGAATGGGTAATGCCGGTCCAGTGGCCGGCCAGAAATCGGAGGCCGTTAAGATAATCTTCGGAATTTCGGCATTGGCGCATTGCCCAGGATAATGTCATTCGAGGCCAGATATAAAGGAGCGGGGTGACCGGCTCGAGCATCAGGCTGAGTTTGCGGGCTTCGTTCAGGTTCTGCACCGGTGGCCCAAGGCTGAAAATACCGATTTCCTGCTGCAGGCAGGCGATAATAAAATCCAGCGAAAAATTCCGCGGCCGGTCCAGAATGACGATTTGGGGGGTGGCTTCAAGCATCATGCGACGGAAATCAACATAAAATGGGGCGTCCAGCCGTTGCCCCAAATTGCGGGCCGAGCCCATTTGAAGCTGTGCCGCGGCGACAATGTTAATTTTGCCGGCGTCGCGGGCCTGGGCAATGGCATCCACCCAGTCCTTCTGTATCTGTTCCAGACCGACTATGGCGCAATTAATTGGCACAAACTTCACCCTGTTAAAGCCGGCGGCACGTTGCGCTGCCGCATCCCATTAAGGCCTCTGTCTGATTCTAGTGCACCCGCTGGCCCGGCGTGGCCTTAGAGTCCACGGCCAGCAGAAATACATCGGCTCCGCCCGGCCCGGCGGCCAGAATCATGCCTTCGCTGACTCCGAACTTCATTTTGCGCGGGGCCAGATTGGCACAAAAAATCACGAGTCGTCCGACCAGTTCATCGGCGGAATAGGCCTTTTTTATGCCCGCCAGAATATGTCGCTTACCCAAAGGTCCGGCGTCCAGCACCAGGCGCATCAGTTTATCGGCTTCAACCACCGGGGCGGCTTCCAGCACGCGGGCCACGCGCAGGTCTATGGCGGCGAACTGATCAATGGTGCAGGTGGGGGCAAGCGGTTCTTCCGCAGGGGCGGTTGCCGGGGCAACAGCGGGTACGCTTGCCGCGGACGCCGCCTGTGCGGCGTCGGAAACGGGATTCAAATTTTCCTGAAGCATGGCTTGTATTCGCCTTTCATCAACACGGGTAATAAGGTGTTCAAAGGGATTAATTTTCTCTGATGGCATGGAATCCACCGCATCGGACCATTTCATGGGGCCAATCCGCAGGCAGGCTTCAACCTTGGCGGCGTAAGCGGGCAGAATCGGCTTAAGGTAAAGCGTCAGAATCCGGCCACATTCCAACGCCGCGGTCAACACGCCGCGCGCCGCTTCCGGGTCAATTTTTATCAGCGACCAGGGTGCCTGATCTTCAACATATTTGTTGGCTTTATCGGCCAACTGGCAGATCAGCCGGGTTACGGCGGCGTAATTGCGGTCTTCGTATGCCTGTGCAATGGTGGTCTGGGCGTCGCGAATTTCCTTCAGCAGAGGCAAAGCGTCGGCCAGAGGAATACCGGTGCGGGCATCCAGATTTTTTACAAGCATGGGCGCGGCCCGGCTGATAAGATTGGCAAGTTTGCCCACCAGTTCGCTGTTCACGCGGGCGGTGAAATCTTCAAAACTAAGGTCCAGGTCCGCGGGCGCGGCGTTTAGTCGTGTGGCCAGGTAATAGCGCAGCCACTGCGGGTCCAGGTGGCGCGCATATTGATCGGCATTGATGAAGGTGCCGCGGCTTTTGGACATTTTCTCGCCATTAACGGTCAAATGCCCATGCACAAAAAGTTTGCGGGGTGTGTGCAGGCCGGAGCCAAGCAGTATCGCCGGCCAGAACAGGGCATGAAAATAAACAATGTCCTTGCCGATGAAATGATAAATTTCCAGATCGGGATCCTGCCAGAATTCCAGCGCGTCGGCGGCATTGCCGCGGAGGAAGCGGGCCAGCGCGGCAAGGTAGCCGATGGGGGCGTCGAGCCAGTTGTAGAAGTATTTTCCGGGGCGGCCGGGAATTTCAAAACCGAAGAAGGGCGCATCGCGCGAAATATCCCAGTCCTTCAGGCGGTCGGCGAACCATTCGGCGAGTTTTCGTGCGACGGATTCATCCACAAACCCGTTGGCCATAAGGGCGTGGAGGGCATCGCGGAAGTGTTCGAGCTGCAGGAAAAAATGTGGGCTGCTGCGGCGTTCGGGTACGCTGCCGCTGATGGCGCTTTTGGGATTAATAAGGTCGGTGGGATCATAGGTTTTTCCGCAAATTTCGCAGGAGTCGCCATATTGGTCGGGCGATTTGCAATTCGGGCAGGTCCCGCGGATAAAGCGATCAGGCAGAAAGATTTTTTCAGCCGGATCAAAGAACTGCTCGACGGGGCGCTCGGCAATATGCCCGGCGGCGGAAAGCCGGGCGTATAACAGTCCGCAAAGTTCGCGGTTTTCCGGCGAATGGGTGGAATAATATTGGTCAAAGCCAATATCAAACCGGGCAAAGCTGTCCTGATGCTCCTGGTTCATGCGGGCGATGAACTGGTCTGGTTCAAGGCCTTCCTTGCGGGCACGAAGCATAATGGGCGTGCCATGGGCATCGTCACCGCAAAGGTAGGTTACCGTGTGGCCACAGAGGCGCTGGAACCGCACCCAGATGTCGGTTTGAATATATTCGACCAGGTGTCCGATATGGATCGACCCGTTGGCGTACGGCAGAGCCGAGGTAACTAAAATTTTGCGATACTTTTGCGTCATGCGGACTCCACAAGCCATTCAAGGCGGCGATATTGTAACGCAACGGCGGAAATTGTGGGTATTTTTCCGTTGCCCCTGTTCGATATTTCCCCGCCGGCCTGCTACAATGGCGGAACAGTAAAGCGGCGACGGTTCGCGCCTGATCGTTAGCGGCGGGCGGACCTGCGCGTTGATACGAGGATATCGTGACATTGATTGAAAAAGCCGAGTTAAGCCAAGTCCTGTCCAGACCGGAAGACGGAAATGACGTGGCGGACAGCGGAGCCGAAGCCAGGGGCAAGTTTTTGCGAAGCCGCGTATTGCGCGATGGCCAGGCGGTTCGGTTTCAGTGGTATCACACTTCCGTGTTCCTAATTCTGCATATTCTGGCGGTGGTCGCGTTCCTGCCCATGTTTATCAGTTGGTCTTCGCTGGGCGTTTTTCTGGCCATGTGCTGGATTACCGGTGCCTGGGGTGTCACGCTGGGGTACCATCGGCTGCTGACCCACCGGAGTTTTGCCACCTACAAATGGGTGGAATATATGCTGACCCTTTTTGCCTGTCTTTCGTGGCAGGGCGGCCCGATTAAATGGGTGGGAACGCATCGGCTGCATCATGCGCAGTCGGATTTACCGGGTGACCCGCATTCACCCAAAGATGGATTCTGCTGGTCGCACGTTTTCTGGATTCTGCATTCGGCCCGCCCGGATGAAGACCCCTATTCCGTAACCAAAGACCTGCAAAAAGATCCAGTCATGATGTTTTTTGACAAATACTGGTATGTGCCGCAGTTTTTCGCCGCCGCATTGCTGTTTGGGCTGGGCTGGTGGCTGATGGGAA
>JAJZEY010000535.1 GCA_021805585.1 Planctomycetota bacterium | reverse complement strand
CCGGTTAACTTGCGAGAAAACACCACGCTTCCGGCACCGATCATGGCGACTTTAATCACGAACTTCCGCTCCAATCTCGCGGGGTGTTCCCCTAAGGCTTGGTAAACCTTTCCAGCATCCGCCGTCCGCCAGACCGCGACCGTCCTCAGGACACGGTCAACACTTCCAGAATGCCCCGACAGAACGCGGGCAGGTCATCGGGCTTGCGGCTGGATACAAAATGCCGATCCACCACAACTGGCGCATCTTCCCAGTGCGCACCGGCATTAATAAGATCATCCTTTATGCCCGGAGAGCCGGTTACGCGGGCTCCTTTATATACGCCCGCGGATATGGGAATCCAGCCGCCATGGCAAACAGCCGCTATCAATTGCCGCTTCTGATGGAAATGCCCAACCAGCGCCTTGACCTTGGGATCGCGGCGGAGCTTGTCCGGAGCAAAACCACCGACACAGACCAGCCCGTGGAAATGATTCCCATCCAAATCCGCAATAGCGGCATCCGAAACCGCCGGATACCCATGCTTGCCCGCATAGCGCTGCCCGGCCTTTGCCCCGGCCAGAACCACGGTCGCCCCGGCCTCTTGCAGGCGATATTTTGGATACCAAAGTTCCAGGTCTTCGTAAATGTCATCCACAAACATAAGGATGGATTTATTGATCAACGGCTCGTTCATGGAATCACCTTTTTCTATCGGCGCGTTTGCATTGTTCAGCGCGACCGGTGTTACCACGCAGCCCGCCAGGCTGATTTTACGTTAATTCCCGGCTTATTCCCGCTTTAGTCCCGGTTATTTCTCCGTTACTTCATTGAACATGAACCCGGAATTTTGCCGCATCCGCACATGCCACCGCCCCCCGAAGCCGGTGCCCCCGCGCCGACCGCAGCACCGCTTTTAACAGCGAAGACCGACATTTTTCGCCGGGTTTTTGCTGAATCGCAATGCGGGCATTTGGTTTTGACGCCGGTTGACCGCATACTGGCCGCAAGATAGTCAAATGTCTTTCCACAGACATTGCATTCGAATTCATAGATGGGCATTCGCAAATCTCCAATTATCGGCTGCGGCAATTTCCGCTTTCGTCGGCAGCCTATCTTATCCTTCCGGCACGCCCGTTGCCAGTTTGCCCGCGGTTCAGGCGAGTGTGTCCGTTCCGGGGGAGCCGTGGGGCGTTGGATCGGGGCTTATGCCCGCAGAATATGCGGGTACCGCCGATAGGTTTGAATAATCAGTTCTCCAAACATGGCGTTGGCCATGGCAAACCATGGCCGGGTAAACCGGGCGGGATTATTTTTGTGGAAAGATTCGTGTATAAATCCGGTACCTGCCGAGGAATTCTTTAGCTCGCCAATGGCCCACGCGGTTTCCGCGGCGTTATTCGCCGTCAGACCATATAGAATCAGACTTAATGGCCAGACGGTATTGGCTCCGGTATGCGGACTGCCGATGCCGGAGAATTTTCCCTGACAGAACCATGGGTTCGCCCGGCTCCAACAGAATGCGCGCGTCGCCCTGTACAGCGGGTCATGCGGCGCACAGACTCCCATGAACGGCAAAGCCAGCAGACTGGGCGGATTGGCATCATCCATCAGCAGTTTATTGCCCATGCCATCCACTTCGTAGGCGTAAATGCGGCCAAACTGCGGATGATTCACTATGCCATAGGTGTTGATTGCGGTCTGAATTTCCTTCGCCAGCGCCCGGCATGAGGCCGCACGGGTATCGTCCGCGTGAATTTTTTCGTGCATATGGGCCAATTGCTTCAAGCTAAGTGCCGCAAACAGATTATCTGGAATATGCAGGGGATAGGTGACCGCATCATCCGAAGGTCGGAACCGTGTGAATATCATTCCGCACGCCTTGCCTGGAGGTCCATAGGCCGACTTGGGTATGGGTGTCCGCTGGGCCGGCGCGGGGCGCTGAAAATAATAAGGCCCTGGTCCGTCGAAATGCTGCTGCGCCCGAAACGTCTCAACGATACGGTCCATGGCGGCGATCCAATTGTCATCAAATGGAGAAGTATCGCCGCTGGTTTGCCAATAGCCATGGCTCAGGCGAATCACCGAGCACAGCGAATCGACTTCCCATTTATGTTCCCACACACCGGGAGACATGTGCGTAAGGTCACCTTCCCATGGGGAATGCGCTGCGGCATTTTTTAAATAGGCGTTGGCATACGCGGCCAGCCGCACATTGTGCGCCATCCGATTGATAACACCCTTAATCATGACTTGCAGATGCGCATCCTGCTTTACCAGCGGAAGGTAGGGCCACATCTGATCCATGGTGTCCCGCTGCCACATGGCTGGAATATCGCCCGTTAATACAAAGGTATCCGCCCGCCCATTGCGGTTGCCGGTCTCGACTGTGGTATCCAGCGGATTTGGATAGCAATTGGTGAAAAGCCATGCCAGTTTCGGGTCCCCAATTTCGGCGCTGATTGTTTTAATTGTCCGCTCCACCGCCTGGGATACAAAACGCCGTTTGGCTATCGCCGGGCGTCGCGATACAAATGTTTCGGATTTCGGACGGGCCGCGGCAGCGGACGAAACGACCGGCTGTATACAAGCCGCCGCCGTGGTGGAAATAAGAAAATCACGTCGGGTTAACATGGCTGTCACCTTTGTAAAAAACAGAAAATATGCTTCATTTAAGGCAATCTTCGCAAACGATCCGCCAATTCAAAGTAAGACTCCCCCACCGCAGCCTGATCAATCAGGCGCAGCGGCCGATTCCGCATTGGCGCATGGTTCCATACCGAACCATAAAGGCCATGTTCGTTGGCGCAATGCGCATGAACGAAATTCATGACCTGAATGGCCAGATTGCCCCAATTGCCCTGTTTATCGCATTGGTTCAGCCGAATAAATGCGGTAATCAGAACCCACGCAAATGCGCCTGGGTTGCTTATCGCGCCCGTCCGTGAATTCACCCACCGCTTTTGAGCCGCGATGGCCAGTTGCTCCGCACGGCGCAGAAACACGGATTTGGCGGTTATCCGGTAAAACTGGCAATTGGCAATAATCATCGCGGCTGTGTTGTACGACCATTTCGTACGATCTATTCTCCCGGCCAGATCAACATGGTCAAAATACAGGTGGTCGCGGCGGTCCAGCAGGCGGCCGTTGACCCATTTATAAAGCCGCCGCGCGGTTTGAAGATAACGCTTCTGACGGGTAGCACGGTACAGTTTTAATGCATCCACGATTGCCGGCGCATTGGAACAGGTGTTTTTAGTATTTCTACTCTGTTCCAGCCAGAAAATTCCGCCACCCAGGCGTGGGCTTTCACCGCTTAAGACAAAACGAAACGTTGCCGCGGCCTGCCGCAGATATTGCGGGTCATGCGTTGCCTGAAAGGCCCGCAGAAATCCCCAGGTCATCCATTCATTGTCATCATAATACCGATGCAGCGCGCCGGGGGCGGGAACATCGCCATAGCCACCGATCCCGTTGTGCATGCGCCAATACGGCCCAAGCGTACCCACAAATGATTTAAGCAGCGGCGCACGGGCGGAATTATATTCCGTGGCTGCGGCCAGCATCAGCAGCTCAATGGACTGCGGCCAGGCGAATGCGGACTGCAACTGGAATTGCGGTCCATGGCCGGGGCGTGAGGCGGGAATTTTTTCTACCATCCGTGGCCAACCATGTGGCCGAAATAGTCGCAGCGTCGTTTGAAGCACGCGTTGCCCACGTCGGGCAAACAGCGCTGCGTGTGCATTGGCGGTAATGTGTGGAATGTCGCCAAAGCTCCATGCGGTCCCCGATATCAGACCGATCAACAGCCATGCGGCCATGCGCGGTGAGCCTAATTTATAAAATAGATTCGTCAAGATGCTCCGCCGATATCAAACAATTCAATCCTCAACGCCCGGCGTCAAAACCGGCATGGATTCAACTTAACCCATCGATTATCATAATAACCATTGGCTGGTCAATATAACAACTCGCCAGAATAGCCGCGACTGGCCTGACCGTTGGTAGCCAGCGATATCTGATGCCGGCCCAATGCTAATTCGTTGGCTCTGGCAACCGCGGAAAATATGCGACAATGAAGCTTTGGCATCAAGCATCCGGCATTCAGCCACTGGCATTTTACATTTAGCGGTAGCGCTTTTGGATTTAAGATTTCAGATTTAGGAGGCGGGCCGTGGTTGTTCGCGGCTGCGGTGTGGGCGGAATGATGGATTGTGCGGCGACCCTAGTGCTCTGTCACACCTACAAATTAGGATGGATTGGCCGCAAAGGCTCCAGATGCAAGAAGCAGCGGCGAAAATCGGGTCCGTAGACCCCTTGAGCTG
>JAJZEY010000217.1 GCA_021805585.1 Planctomycetota bacterium | reverse complement strand
ACCTGTGGCTGGATTTGCCCAGTACATGCTTATCTGGTACGCCAACAAGCCGGATGAAACCATGAACTATCTTGTACGCGATATGGGACCATGGCTGGTTCTGACGATTGCACTGTTTCTTGGACACTTTGTTATTCCGCTTTTCGGAATGCTGCCGCGGCAGTCCAAGCGACATAAACCATTGCTGGCGTTCTGGTGCATATGGCTGCTATTTTTTGCCTATCTGGACTTTTTTGAGCAAATCCAGCCACAAGTCTGGTCGGCGACGAAAGCCGGAAAAAAAGCGCTGGCGGGTGTTCACAAATTTTATCCTTACGCACTGCCGCACGGCCTGACGAAAATCGCCTGGCTTCCGTTGCACCCGCTGGCCCTGGCCACAAGTCTGCTGTGCCTGGTGGGAATTGGCTGCTTGTTCATGGCCCACACGTTTTATTTGCTACAGCGCGGATCACTGCTTCCGCTTAAAGATCCAAAACTTCCGGAATCACTGGCGTTTGAAAACTTTTGAGGTGATATATGTCTGATTCAAATCAACCGCACCATGACCCGATTGCCAAAGCGCATCCGAAATCCGTTTCCAATGATGGAACCGATGCCAAAGGTATCATTCTGATAGGCACATTTCTGGTGCTGTTTGTCGCATTTCTGATTATTGCGGTTTCCGCGTATTTTCATCATTACCGCCATGAGATTCAACGGGAAAGAATGGCGTCGGTCGGTGACTGGGCGGCAAAGATTGAAGCCCGGCAATTGGCGGATTTGCAGCCGCACTGGACGGACTATTCACATAAAAAGGCAACCGTAGGCGTGGCCTTGGCGACAGATATGGAGCTGGCGGAATACAACCCTTCAATGCCGCCGGTATTATTGGCGGCCAAGCCGGCAAAAATGTCAACCGGAGCCGCCGCTCCAAAGGTTGCGTTGCACATTCTGGGAGCCAAACTTTACGTATCCATGGGCTGCAATGCCTGCCACACGGTCAATGGCACCCCCCTGGTTGGCCCGACCTGGAAGAATCTTGCGGGATATCCACAGGCGCTTACGAATGGCAAATCTCCCATCGCGGATTATAAATTTATGCGGTATATGATTCTGCATCCGGACAAGCTGGTGGTTAAAGGGGTTCCGCCCATTATGCCCGCCATTTATACAGCCCAGCTTTCCGGTCCAAACCATCCGCATGAAACCAAGCTTAACGCGATTATCTGGTACATTAATACATTGAGTAATAAATCCAGCAAAGCGACGCAGCCACCTGTTCCAGATGGACCGGCGAAATGATAGAATAGATGGCTGAATGGGAAGCGGCACCGTTGCGGAATCGGCAAGATTTCGGTGGCAGGCCGCAACGGGCTAAAAAGACAAAGGAACTTAAAGCGAGATGGTGCGGACAACAGTGCAGAATGAACCAAAAGCCGGGTGGCATAGCCGCCGCGGGTTGGGTGCTGCGCGCTGGTTGAGCATCGCGGGGCTGGTAATTGGAGTGTTTGGTGCGCGACCCGCTAAGGGGGATTTTAATTCGATACAAAATGCGGTTCAAACCGCGCGCGATGGCATTCATGCGGGCATATCTCCGCATCCCGGCGGGAAGCTTCCGCTAAGTCTTGAATTCACGAACAGCCACGGCAAGCAGGTTTGGCTTGGTGATTATTTTCACAAAGGCCGACCGGTTATTCTGGATTTTGTATATTTTCGTTGTCCCGGAGTATGCAATTTTGTTCAACTGGGTCTGGTTCATACCCTGAATAAAATTTCCGCCCGTATCGGGTCAGATTATGATGTGATTACCATCAGCTTCGACCCTTCCGATACGCCTGACGCAGCGCGGATAAAGAAAAACAGCTACATGGCGGCGTCAACGGATGCGGCCGGTTTGGCGAAGCACTGGCATTTTCTGGTGGGCAATAAGGCGGCGATTACCAGAATAACCGACGCGGTCGGTTTTCACTATGTGTACTATCCGGCGTTGGGGCAATATAACCATGCTGCATGTATTTATATATGCACTCCTGCCGGACGACTTTCCAATTATTTTTTCGGCATTAAATACAACCCCGCCAATGTGAACCTGGCATTGGTGCAGGCGGGCGACAATCGCATTACCAACATTTTTGATCAGATTTTACTTTTATGCTGCCAATTTAATCCGAATACCGGCAAATACACACCGATTGCCCTTCGCGTGATGACGCTGGCGGGGGTAGCGGTTGTGGTGGGCCTGGGCGCCATGTTCGGGTCACTTTTTTATTGGGAACATAAGCATCGCGGTCCGTCTGCCAAGGGAGCAAAACCTTGAATCCGTTTAATTCAATCCACGCACTGTCCACATCGCTTGAATCGCTGTCGCGCATCGCGGGCGACTGGTGGCTGCCCAAAGGCGCATCGACCTTCAGTCCGGAAGTGCGCTTCCTGTGGATACTGTTCTTTATTATCACGATCTTCTTCACCGCATTAATTACCGTGTTAACAGTCTATTTTTGCATTCGCTACCGCCGCACGCCGCTGCGCCAGCATGCCGATCCATCCCCGGACCATAACATGCCGCTGGAAATAACTTGGACGATTATTCCACTGATCATTGTCATGGTCATTTTTGCCCTTGGTTTCAAGTATTACATGAACATGAACGTCCCACCCACGAACACCTATAACATTGGCGTTAAAGCGCAGAAATGGGCCTGGACCTTCACCTATCCGAACCATGCGGTATCCAGCACACTGTACCTTCCGGTGAATCGCGCGGTGAAGCTTTCGATGACTTCATCCGATGTGCTTCATGGCTTCTGGATTCCGAGCCTTTCGATTCAGAAGGATGTGGTACCCGGCCGCGTCATGACCATCTGGGTACAGCCGACGCGCGTGGGACATTTTGAACTGCAATGCGCGGAATATTGCGGCAATGGCCATTCGCTGATGCGTTCGCCGGTAATCGTGGCCGCGCCGGAAGAATTTAACGAATATCTTAAAGCCGCGGCTAATATTTGGGTGAAGAACGGGGCCGCTGTCCCCCTTTCGGAAGTTGGCGAAGACCTGTACAGCACCTACGGCTGCAATGGATGTCACACAGTGGATGGAAGCCCGGGCACCGGCCCGACTTGGAAAGACCTGGCTGGAAGCCAGGTACCGCTGGCCAATGGTCAAATGGCGACTGCGGATTATGCATATCTCAAACAGGCGATATTGTATCCCGGGCGCAAACTGGTAAAAAACTACGCCAATATTATGCCGGATTTCTACAACGATTTTGCCGGACCGGGCCATCCCCGGCGGCGGCGACTCAATGCGATGATCTGGTACATCAATACGCTTAGCACCCATGCCAATGCGGCTTCGCGTCCGACGATGCCCAATATACCGGGCACGGCAACACAAACCGCGCCTGCCGCCGGCAAAGCGGCCGGTAAGGCCACCGGTACAGCCACCGGTACAGCCACTGGTAAACCCACTGGTAAAGCCAAGTCGGCGGTGTCGAAAAACACCGCCCCCCCGCTGCCGGCGGCGCTGGTGGCCATGGGAAATAAGCTTTATTTTTCAATGGGTTGCAATGCGTGTCATACGGTGAATGGAAAGCGTCTGGTCGGGCCATCCTGGAAAAACCTTGCCGGCTACCCGCAGGCACTGACGAACGGCAAAACCGAAATCGCGAATTATGCATTCCTTAAAGATATGATCATCAACCCGGATCAACTGGTTGTGAAAACCTATCCCCCGATTATGCCCGCCATGTATGCCGCCCAATTGGCGGGCGGAGCCAAGCAAACGAAAAAACTCGATGCGATCATCTGGTATATTAATTCGTTAAGCGACAAGCGCAGCGCGGCCACGGAACCGCCTGCGGCTAAATAAGAAGTCATTCACGCATCGCAAACGACGCGATGCCTTTAGAATGGAGCTGTCCGATGACTACCATGAACGTTCACGAAGCGGACCTTGCGGTCGGCAAAAAGAAGAATTACCTGAATCAGACCACCACCGTCTGGTCGTGGTTGTTTACGCTGGACCACAAGCGGATTGGCCTGATGTATCTGACGGCCGGCCTGACGCTGTTTTTTATCGGTGGGATGCTGGCTGAGGTAGTGCGCACACAGTTGCTGGTGCCGACGGGTTTGATATTTCACGGCACGGGAACCATTCAATCGAGCTACACGGCTTACAAACATTATAATCAGGTGTTCACTCTTCATGGCATTATTATGGTGTTTATGGTGCTGGTGCCGATGATTCCCGGTGCCTTGGGAAATTTCGCCCTGCCGCTGATGCTGGGAGCCAAGGATGTGGCATTTCCACGGCTGAACCTGTTTAGTTTCTGG
>JAJZEY010000610.1 GCA_021805585.1 Planctomycetota bacterium | reverse complement strand
CGCGAAGCGTGGCCGTTTTATCTTGTGCTGTTCGGATCCGCGATTGCCGCCGGCGGCCTGACGCTTATTCCCGGCGCGCCGCTGGAATTTATTGTGCTGATTGTCAACGTGATTGCGACTCTGGCCATGCCGCCGGCGCTGCTGTTTCTGCTGATTCTGGCCAACGACCGGGCGGTGATGGGGGACAAAGTCAATGGCGTGTGGCTGAACATTGCGGGCATTGGCGTGACGCTGATTCTGATACTGTGCGGAATCATGTTTGGAATAAGCCAGGTGTTTCCCGGTTTATTTGGTTAGGAGATTCCAATGGATCGTCCCGGTGACTATTCGGGTATAAGCCGCTCCGATCTTCAGGCGCAGCCTGAACTGGTGCGTTCACTGCTGGAGGAAGACCAGCTTGTTGACTTTAAAAGCCAGACCAAATTCGGCCGCCGCCATTTGTCCGGAAAGATACTTTTTCTGCTATGGGCGCTGCGCATTTATGTTATTTTCATGTTTGCGCTGGTGGTGCTGGAAATATGGCGCGCCTTTCATTGAGTCTTTTCGGGCGGGGCGGCCGGCGGTGCCTTTTTTGTTTCCCCCAGACGCGGTTCGGTTCCCGCAAGCAGCCGCTGAATGTTGCCGCGGTGTTTAACGATGACCAGAATGCCGAACAGCCACGCCGTGATCGCCAGCGGCAGCAGCGCAGGCCAGGTTTCCGTGTGCATAAAGGCGGGAAATATGGGCCACCAACGGCCCAGCACGGGCACCAGAATCATTAAGGCAATCGCACCGCAAATGGATGAAATTGAAATGATCCGCCTGGCCAGGAATACCATCAGAAACACGACCGCCGCCAAAAGCGCCGCCACGGTAAACAGAGGCCAGACTCCGACCAGTGCGCCAAACGTGGTGGCCACACCCTTACCACCCTTGAAACGCAGGTAAATCGGAAACAGATGTCCGAGCACCGCCGCCGCGGCGGTGGCCAGCGGTATCCAGACGGGTGCGTGCCAATGTCGGGCCAAAAGATCGCTAATCAGAACGGGCGCAAAGCCCTTGAAAAAATCAGCGAGAAACGCGTACCAGAAATATTTCATCCCCAATACCCGCCCGGCATTGGTCGCCCCGATATTGCCGCTGCCATGCTTGCGGATATCCACGCCACGGGCGAAGCCCAGCAGGAGGCCGAAGGGAATGGACCCCAGCAGATAGGCCGCGGCAATTGCGACAACGGGAAGCCATTCCACGCCGCGTCCGCCAGCGGCAAGGGCCATTTGACTGCGTATGAACAGATTCACGCTTGTTTAGTGCCTTTCTTTTCCGCGGGCGGCCGGCCGCACATGTGGTACAGCTCCAGCAGGCTCCGCATGTAATTTTCCGGTCTGGAGGCTACGGCCACTTCCAACGTTTTGTCCGCCCGTCGGGCTCGGCGGCCCCAGGCGGTATCCACGGAGTCCAGCGCGGCGGCCAGACCGGCGACATCGCGCGGGGAATCGACAATTGTCGCCAAACCATGGGCCGCCAGCAATTCCCCGCAACCTAAAAATCGGGTGCTGATAACCGGCAGGCCGCAGGTAAGCGCTTCCATGGCGACCAGACCGTAGCTGTCATAAAACGTGGGCAGCAGCAGGACATCGCCCGCGCTATACACACGGGTCATTTCGCGCGTGGGACCGACGAACACCACCCGGTCGGCGATGCCCAGGCGGCGGGCCAGGTCCAGATAAGGCCGGACTTTCCCCAATCCCACCACCAGAAGACGCCACGGCGTTTTCGCCGCGGCTATGGCCCGTACCGCGGCGGCCAGCCCCTTGCGGCGGAAATCATGTCCGGCAAATACGGCGACTTGCATATCATCATTTAACTTGTACATATCTCTGAACCACTTACGCATTGCCAGGATTTCCGGCGCCGGCGGCCGACTTAACATCAGTGGGTTTTCCAGCAGCGGCAAATGGTCGAGTGCAATGCCATACAGGGCGCTTAAATCACGCCGCATCATGGGGCTGATGCAGATGACCGCCCGTGGCCGCCCCTCCGGGATACCGTCGGCAATCCGGCGCTCCATCATCAGAAGCGCACGCTGTTTCCCGGAAACCGACAGCAACAACCGCTTCCAGCCTGCGCGGGGGGCAGTTTCCCGGCTGGCGACGGCCTGTTCCTGTATCCGCCGGTAAACACCCGCGTGCGGATGGTACAAATTTCCGGGGTATGCCACCGTCATGGAATGGGCGATATCCGGATTGTGCAGGCGGCACCAGCGGTCCGCCGCGCGGCCAAACTGCCTGAACCCAACGCCGGAACTTAGCCGCATTGCCTTCAGCCGATGCAGCCGCACTCCATCCACCACCGCGGCCACCGGGCCACCGGCATTGGCGGATCGGGCGGCATCATGCGAGGCCCCCTGCGTGGCCGCCTGATATTTATGGCGGCGGCGGGCACTGTCATGGCACAACACATGCACATCGTGGCCCAGGCTGACCAATTGGCCGGCCAGCCAGCAGGTAAAATTTTCCGCGCCACCACGTGCGGGATCAAAATGTTCGATAATCAGGGCGATTTTCAATGATCACCCCCCGGCTCGGCGGAGGGACGCAATTGCCGCCATTGGCGCTCAATGGCCGCCATGACCATGGGGACATCCAGCAGATTCATACAGCGATGGTCGGTGGGACATTTTTTCAACTGGCATGGGCCGCATGGAACCGGCAGAGACAGTTGAATTTCCTGATTATAAAATGTTTCGGCCCAGCGCGGATCCGTCGGCCCGAAAAGCGTGACCAGCGGCGTACCCATGGCGACGGCGAAATGGCGCGGGCCGGTATCATTGCACAACACCAGATTCGCCCGCCTGACCAGTTCCTTAAGCGCACCAAGACTCACACCCCGGCCGGCGTTAAGTGTGTACAGCGCAACAACACGCCGCCGAATGTCGTTTGCTCCTGAAAGGCTTGCAAGCAGGGCATCCACCAGTGGCTTTTCCGCCGGCGCGGAAGCTATCAGCACCCGTCCGTTGAATGGTCCGGCGGCATCGGCAACCTGCCGGGCCACGGCGGCGAAGCGTTCCGAAGGCCAGCATTTGGAAGCGCCAAAATTGGCACCCGGAAACAGCAACATATATGAATCCATTGAACTTATTGCCGCTTGGGCCAGCACGCTGTTGGCCTCGGCGGTTTCCGCGGGGGTCATTCCCAGCAGCATGGTGCGGTCATCGGTTTGTCCACCCAGATAGCCGGCGAGCCGCAGGTAGTAGTCAATGGCGGACAACGGCTGAAAATTGTGCCGCCGGGCGCGCCACACCGCCAATGGGGATGGCGTAAGGGCTATAACCGGACCGGCGGATTCCAGTTGCCAGCCGGTGCGACCATCCGGACAAAGGACCGCGTCATCGGGAACGGTTTGCCGGAGCATGAGTTTGCGCACCGCGCCGCGGGCCAACTGCAATTGAATTTCGTCCGGGCTGCGCCCCACAGGATTAATGGTATCGGTCAGCAAAGCGCGGCGGTATTCCCGGTTATAGCCAAGTCGCCGGGGAATGCCGGCGCGCCAGAGTATCCAGCTTGACCGAAAGCTGTTCGGAAGCAGAATGGCCAGGTCAAAATTTTTGCGGGCCAGCATTGCGGCGGTTTTTCGGGCATCCGGCTTTCCGCTGCCACCGACCCAATACGCCAGCGGTTCATTGACCAGTTCCAATCCGGAAAGGACCGGCTGCACCAGCGGGCGACCAAGGGCCGCGATATGGGCGTGCGAATATAGCCGGCGAATGGACCGCAAAAATGGCGTCGCCATGACCGCATCACCCAGCCAGTTGGGCATGACAATCAGAATTCGACCGGCGGAAATGCGGGTTGGTTCTAACATGACCCTATTTTCAAGGACAGCGGCACCCGACGCAACCCAACGCAAAAACACGGGACACGCTGGAGCGACTTCCCGGGCGGGTGGCACCGCATTGTCAGATCCCGTCGGCCGCAATGCCCGCCTCCGGTAAATGTTCGGGCTCGCCGGAAATGATGGGGACCCGGCGCAAAAAAAAGGCCGGTCCAAACCATGCCGGACCGGCCCGAAGATTCAACAAAATGGCGAGCGTGATAGCGCGCCAGATAGCGCACCGGCTTAGACGCCGACCGGTTCTTCCATCCGCCGGGTCACGATGCGAGAGGGTGCGGCGGGCACGAAGTCGGTTTCCCGACCCGCTTCTTCAAGGCTCTTGCCGGCGGGTTCGTCGATACACACGGCCGTGAGAATCAACCCGACAACGGCCATGCCCGCGGAAAGCAACATGCCGCCGCCAAAACCGATTTTAGGGCCAATAATCGGGAACAGAAATACGCCGATGAACGCACCAATTTTTCCGCATCCG
>JAJZEY010000296.1 GCA_021805585.1 Planctomycetota bacterium | reverse complement strand
GCATCGCAATTGTTGATTTTCCGCAACCGGAAAGCCCAGTCAGCCACAGAACGCAGCCGGTGCTCCCGGTAATCGCGGCGCGCTGGCTGGGAGTCACTTTGCCCCCATGCCAAACAATATTGGTCGCTTTTGTCGTCATATTCATCAGCCTAGCGGAGCTTGGGCCTGCTGGAAAGCAAGGCTCGCTTCCGCACAATCGCCTATTATCCATAAAACCTATCGGTTTTATCTGCCTTTCTTAGTTTAGCATCGCTTGCGGGGCAAAACAAGACCTGTCATCCGACCGATAAATTGGTAGGCATTGCACGCGGACGCTACAATAATTTAGTGCTGTTAAGCCGACCGCGGCAGCACGCTTTTGGCCGCCAGGAATGGGTACCGTCCCTGAAGGCCGATGTGGAAATGCCGCAGGAATTTGGAGCATTTGATGATTTCGATTGAAGCCCCCGCCGCCGCCACCCGCCAGGGGGAGACCGCAAGCCCTTCCGCCATGGCGCACAATTCCAGCCCGGGGGATTATCTGGACATCGGTTCAATTACCGATGCGGCGCTGCGTCCGATAGCGGAGAAAATTGCCCGCAACCAACGGCTGGACTTTGCCGACGGCATGGCTCTTTGGGATTCCCGCGATATTTTCGCCATTGGCCATATTGCCAATGCGGTTCGCCAGACCATGCATGGCCGTCTGGCATATTACAATATCAATCGGCATATCAATTATTCCAATATTTGTGCGCTGTCCTGCAAATTCTGTGAATTCCACCGCAAACGCGGTGAAAATGGCGCGTATGAATATGATCTGGAAAAAGTCTATCAGATTGCCGGCGAAGCGGACAAAATTGGCGCAACGGAAATCCATATTGTGGGTGGCCTGCACCCCTGGCTGCCGTTTGAATGGTATCTGGAAATGCTGTCCGGACTGCGAACCCGATTTCCCCGCCTGCATTTGAAGTGCTTCACCGCTATTGAAATTGACCACTTCACAAAAATTTCCAAATTATCCGTTCGCGAGGTGCTGATCGCCCTGAGGGAACATGGCCTTGGTTCCATGCCCGGTGGCGGAGCCGAGGTGTTTGATGACCGCGTGCATGACGAAGTTTTCAAAGGCAAGCTGCGCGGCGACGGCTGGATGAACGTACATAAAGTCGCCCATGAGCTGGGCATTGCCACCAACGCCACCATCCTTTATGGCCATGTGGAAACCCGCGCCGAACGCGTGAACCACCTCATTCAACTGCGGGAATTGCAGGATTCCGCACCCGGTTTTCAGACCATTATTCCGCTTTCCTTTATTCCCGATGGCAGCGAACTCGGCCACCTGCCCGGCAACACCGGACTAGAGGACATGAAAATGCTGGCCATTTCGCGGCTGATGCTGCCCAATTTTCCACATGTCAAAGCGTTCTGGATCATGCAAAGCATGAAGCTTTCGCAGGTCAGTCTGAACTTTGGCGTGGATGATCTGGATGGCACCGTGGTCTGGTATGACATTACCAAACGCGAAGGCGGCCGGGGAAATCAACACCAGGAACAGGATGTATCCGACATTCGCCGCCTGGTGGTGGAGGCTGGATTTATCCCTGTCGAACGCGACACGCTGTACCGCCGTGTGGTGCGCAGCGGCAGTAACTGGCGGGTGGAATAATTCCGGTGGAAGTTGGGCGATGCAAGTTGGAACCAATTGGAACCAATGGGCCTTAGCCCGCGTCCAGCCGGATGAAATTGCGGCTTGCGATTATAATTTCAAATGCGGCGGCACCTGATGTCGGCCCATAAACTGAGGCTATGCAAATATGATCACACAATTTCATGTTGCCAACTACAAAGCCTTGCGCGATGTCACACTTGATTTAACGCCGCTTCATGTTTTGATCGGTCCCAACGGCAGCGGAAAAAGCAGCATCCTGGAGGCGGTGACACTGCTAAGCCGTGGCACCACACACCCGTTCGGCAGCTTCTGGCCAAACGTGCAGGATGCGGCCACGGTGCCCACATCCCCTGAAAGGCCCATCACCCTGTCCTGCCGTGTTGATGACCCCGTACACCCCGTTGAATATGGCGTTGCATTTGAGATACCCAGGGTTGATACCGGACCCCAGGTGAAAATCACTGACGAATATTTCAGCGCACCTCCAGGCGGAGAGGAGACGAAAATCTCTGCCGCCCATTCCACGTGGACGGCGCTATCACAAATAACAGGGGGTACCGCCGTCCAGGGTCTGCCGCGTGGAACCGCCGACATTATCGCCGGTGCCCTGACCACAACCGGAATCCAGCGGTGGAACCCGCAGTTTTTGCGGATGCCGGTGGCCTTATCCAGAGATCACAAGTTTCAAATCAGCCCGTCTGGTTTTGGCCTTGCCCAGTGTCTCGATGATTTATTGGGAGATGACCGGGAACAATTTGCCAAACTGGAACAGGACCTGCGCGGCTTTTTTCCTGAAATTCAAAATATTCAGTTGCGCGCCGAATCGCCATGGAGATGGCCAAACCACAATGAAAAAAGCGATATGCCAATTGTGGCCCCCGGCACCAGCGGTAAGGGCATAAGCTTTAAACTGGCGGGTGGAAAGTCCATACCCGCGGTTCAGGCATCGGATGGCGTTATGGTTATTCTGGGTTATTTGACGTTGCTGCGGCTGCCCGCCCCGCCGCAGATACTACTGATTGAAGAACCAGAAAATGGCATTCATCCGCAGCGCGTGGCGGAAATTATCAAGCTGCTGCGAAAACTTGTAACGGATCATACGAAAACACAAATCATAATGACCACCCATTCCCCTTATCTGCTGGACGAATTTCGCCCGGAAGAAGTCACGCTTTGCTCAAAAGCCTCGGACGGCATTGTTTCGGTCCGGCGGCTAAGCGATATCCCAACCGTCCATCACCAATTGGACGTTTTCCGGCTGGGGGAAATCTGGACTGCCGAAGGGGATGAACAACTGGCAAAATCTCCAGTTGAGGGCACCAAGTGAGCACCAGTCTTCTTGTGGCAGAGGGCAAACACGAAGCTGCCGGAGCGCTTCAGAAATTGGTAAGCCGCGTGTTGGGCGGCAACCATAAATTTGTCTTCCAGCGTCTGGCCAATTCGCCCGGTCGTGTCCATGGCAAAGGGCGCGGCTACGAAAAGAAGGCGATCCGCTGGCTGATTGAAGCCCAAAAAAGTGGTGGTAACGCCCTGGTCCTTCTGGTGGATCGTGATGGAAACACAACTCGCGAATCAGAAATAGACGCCGCCCAACAATATTCCACCGCAATGGGTGACTCATTCTTTCCACGGGCAATGGGAGTAGCTGTGGAAATGTTTGATGCCTGGGTTTTTGCCGATGAGAAGGCGCTAAGTCAGGTCCTTGGCAAGACCATCCAGACGCAAAAACATCCCGAAAGAATTGCCAATCCGAAAGAACATTTGAGACTGCTGTTGCAGAGCGAGGCCAGCGTGACTGCGAATGCGGATCTGTATTACGCAGTCGCCGAGAAGACGGACCTTGAGCAGCTCACATCGCGGTGTCCGCGCGGTTTTGGCACTTTCGCTCAGCGGATCAAAGAAATGCGGTTATAACCCGCATTGCCCAATGGGCGATGCGCCGGTATAAACATACTGGCTTATTTGCCGCCAATTGCCGCCACTGGGCGGGAAAAATTGTTTCAGGAGCCTGGTTTGCCCTCTACAGACAACAGCAAAAGCATTCAGCCCCGTGTTCGCGTGGGGGGATCCGAAAGCGGTCTTGGTTATATCGCCATTGCCGTCGGCTGGCTTGTACCCGGTGCCGGCCATCTAATGATGGGGCAGCGGAAACGCGGTGCGATTTTTCTCCTGGCCATCCATACGCTTTTTTTTATAGGGCTGCTGGTCGGCGGCGTGCGGGCATTGGACCGCCCGCGCCAACGTTTGTGGACCTATTCCCAATTTATGGCAGGCTGGCCAATGCTGGCCGGTGCACAAATCCGTGGTCGCGTCTATCCGGCGGACGCACCCCACCCGGTTGGCTTTTCGCCACTGCTGCAGGAAGTGGCCACCGCCTATTGCGGGCTTGCGGGAATGTTGAATCTGCTGGCGTTGACCGATTTATTCATGGTGGTAACCCAGGAGCCGCCCCTGTAGCGGTGCCTGGCCGCCGATGCGGCGGATCCATCCGCCCGGCCGCGAATATACGATTTTTCACTGGAACCTGATTATGCCAACATTCGCAACACCATTGATCGGCTGGATACCGCTGGTCAATCCCCTGTATTCGCGCGTACCGCATCTGACGACATGGTGGCTTCTGCTTATTTTTCCGCTGGTATTGATCATTTCACTGGTCTATCAGACAGTGCGTTCACCGGAAGGACGCAATATTCTTCTGCCAACC
>JAJZEY010000607.1 GCA_021805585.1 Planctomycetota bacterium | reverse complement strand
TTCGCGTGTGCTGCCCAGGGGGTCCACGCCCGATTCGTAGGTTGAATCTTTGGATTTGCCTTTGCGGCTTGGACCAAGAATATGTGAAAGCACCACATTGGCAATCCCGAATCCGAGTCCCGCGACAAACAGGATTCCCAGCAGAATCCAGACTTCGTAAAGACTGCTGAATCCCTGCATGGCCAGTGAAGTTTGCAACAACGTCATACCGTAAAACTCCAAAATGCCTCACGACGTGACGCCTGCACGATGTGAAACAATTCACAAACTTTTCACATTATATGATGGAATGGCTCCCCTGGTCAAAACGGCTCGAAACTTCCCGGAAAGTGGGGATTCACGTTTTTATTCGCCGAGGAAATATTGCATAGTTTAGTGGGGTGCCAGCGGGAAAGCTTTCCCAAAAAGTCAATTCCCTGCTTGCGACGACGAAGAAGTCGGCCAGCGTTGCTGCGGCAACGCTGGGGGCGGGCGTCTCGCCCGACAAATCAGGCGGCCATCATTTGGGCACCCTGATGAAACTGGCGGGCTGGGTCTGCTGGCAGGCGCAAAAATATTACCGAATCGCGGCTTAGCGACCTTCCCGATAAAAGCGCGCACACCCCCTTCATGATTGTCGTTTGGCAGCGGTAGCGGGGATGTGGGGGTTGGCATTATGCTTTTGCGAGCGGACCGGGTGAATGGGCCGCCGATAAAAGGACACGGACATTGCCAGACCCGCAGCCTGATTCGCCATATGTTCCGCCCGCCGATTTGCCCAAAACCGCAGGCCAATCCGCAGCCACAGTACCTGCGGATGTGTGCGTACAGGGATTTGAATGGCGAAAATGGTTGATCACCGGCGGCGGCCTGGGGTTGCTTAAGCCCGCACCGGGGAGTTGGGGGACCTGCGGGCCGGCGCTGCTTTTCTGGCTTCTGCTGGGATTTGGCGTGCCGGATCCACAAAGATCCGCGATCTGTTTAACCGGGGCGCTGCTGGCGGGAATTCTGACGGTTCGGCTGTCGCCCTGGGCGATCCGGTATTTCCACGATGAAGATCCCGGATCCGTGGTGCTGGATGAATACGCCGGTTATTGGCTGGCTGCGGTGGCACTGCCGCTGCCTGCCGGGGTTTTGGGGAATTGGTGGCACGCGTGGTTGATGACGGCGGCGGTTTATGTTCTTTTCCGGCTGACCGATACGCTGAAACTTCCGCCGTGCCGCCAACTTGAAAGGCTGCCTGCGGGCTGGGGGATACTGCTGGATGACCTGGCGGCGGGCGTGCAGGTGAATGTGATACTGCAAATTTTACTGCGGGTGTGGCATCCATAGTGCGTTGTCAATCCTGATTTGCAGGCTTGAGGTAGCATCAGGCCGCGGGAGTAAAATTGTTATATGGACATAAATCAATCAAGATCATGTGATGCGACCTCCTGGCGGCGAAGCTGGGATGCCGGACAGCGCTATCTGGCGGCGGGCCTGTATACAGCCGCCCGGCGGGCGCTGGAAGCGGCCGAGGCGGCCGTGTTTGCCCGCCGGGATGCCGCAAGTCTGGAAAGAATTTATCTCCCTCTGCTGGAAGCGTGCCGTCAAACAAGATTACAGGCGTGTGAAGGCGTCATTGTGATAGCGGATCCGCGGCGGTCAAATCTTTCACCGGCGGCACGGGCTGTGGCCAAAAGCTCGGCGGCCGCTACGCTGCTCATGGCCGGACCGCGCGCTGTGAAAATGGCCATGGGGGTGAATCGATCGGCGCGCGGGCGCGGCCTGCCGCAAGAGGCGCTGGTCTGGATGTGCGGCGGCAAAACGGTGCGAATCTGTTCAACGGGGGCGATGCGGTTTTGCTGCGGCGTAGAGGTGGAACTGACGGACAGGCTGGGGGAAAAAATTTCCCCGCGGCAATTGGACCGGCGGATAGCGGTGCTGCCGGTGCCGGGCGTTTACCCGCCCGGAGCGGCCGGGCATCGGCTGGCCTCTGAAACCTTGCTGGTGGCGTGGGAATGGCTGGCGTTGCGCTGGCAGTCCCGGCATCGGGTTCGGGCGCGGCCGTGGGAAGAACTCGCGTGGCTGCGCGCCGCGCGTCGTGTGGACCCAGCTTGTGAACCGGTCATGATGCGCATGGTGGAAATTTGCCGGTTGTTAACCAGTCTTCCGGATGGACATTGAAAGGGGCTGGTGCGAAAAATTTTAGATGCTCGGCCGGTCTGATAATAGCGCATTGCGGGTGCGGCCCGCTTATTTCGAACAGGTTTCCGGCGTACAGCGGCCGGTCAGCCGATAGCGGTTGCGGGCAAAAGCCATATAGGCGATATCCGCAAGTTTTCTGACCGGCCTGATGCGCAGCAGCCGAAGGCCGAGACGAGTGGCCAGAGTGGGTCGCACGGCTTGCCAGATCGCCAGAAAGGCATCCACGCGGCTATAAATTGTTCCCGTTGCGTCCTGGGCGTGCATGACCTTCTGGACGAGATGTGCATCCAGCCCGTAGGATTGAGCCTGGAAATTTGACGCGGCGATATCGACGGGAATAAGTCGGCCAAACTCGTCCAAGGTCAGATAATGTTTGATTTCGCGGCTGCAGAGTGGACACTGGCCGTCGAAAAAAACACGTAAAGGAAATTGCGGCTTCGGCATCATAAAAGGATAGTAGGGGGATGTTAATCGGAATTCCATCAGCAATTTTCGGCTTTACGAATTGCCGGTGGTGATCAGGAAAATCGAACCGCAGCCGGTCGGCAGCGTAATTAAGAAGGAATGGCCCGATGGCCGAAGACGAAGAACTCCTCGCCCGGTTCATCCGCGGAGATAACGCCGCATTTACCGAGCTTGTCTCCCGGCATCAGCGCGAGCTGTTTACTTTTCTGCGGCGCTTTGTGAACGACGCCTCGGCGGCCGACGACCTGTTTCAGGAAGCCTTTCTGCAGGTGTATCGGAGTGCCCAGTCGTTTGACACGTCGCGGCGTTTTCGTCCTTGGATGTATGCGATTGCGGCGAATAAGGCACGGGATTATTTAAGGGCTTCCGCCCGGCGACGAACGCAGTCGCTGGATAGTCCGTTTGGCTCGCCGAATTCGCAGCAGAGCCTGGATCCGCCGGAACTTAATCAGCCCTCGGCGACCCAAATTCTGGTGGAACAGGATGAGGCGCAGCGGGTTCGGCAGGTTCTTTCAGGCTTGCCGGATATATACCGTGAAGTGCTGACGTTGAGTTATTTTCATCGGTTCGCGTACAAGGAGATTTCAGAAATGCTGGGCATTCCCCTGGGTACTGTAAAAAGTCGCCTGAATACGGCCATGGCGACTTTTTCACGGGCTTGGAAAGAAGCCCAGAAGGCAAGCGATAGCCGCCGATAACGTAAAGCCGTCCCAACGCCCGATTTTTCAAAGCGGACAAACGTAACCTGAATGATGCTGATTTTCCGTCAGGATGAATCCATGAACCCGATTGATGACAAATCCAAGCAGGCCTCTGATCGTGAACCGGCGGGCGATGCGCTTTCGCCCGGGCAGGAAAATTTTCTTAACGCCTTGCTGGAACCAGGCAGTCCGCCGCCCGGTCAGGCCGGGGCGGCTCGCATGCTCACAGACTGCCCGCCGGATAGCGACGGGCAGGATGGTCTGGCCCGCGCGTTAACGGCCTTGAGCCGCTTGAATTTGGATGAAGCGCCGTCCGGGCTGCTGGCGCGGACCATGGCGCGGATCAGGCGGGAGCAGGCAAGTACCGGTGCGGCGGCGGCAGCCGAGGCAGGCGCACTCCAGACTCAATACGCGAATCATGCGCCAACCGCGACACGCCACCCAAAACACTGGTTGGCATGGAACGGCCGTAAAATAGATTTGGTGGCGATGGTGGTGGCGGCGAGTCTGGTGCTGGTGGTCTTGATTGCGGTCATCGGCAAGCAGCGGCAGCGCGCAGCGCGCACGCTTTGCGCGGCAAACTTGACCCGCATCGCCGCGGGCATAAGTGAATATGCCGCGGCTAACGCCGGCCTTTTGCCGAGTATGGTATCAGTGGAAAATGCGGATTGGCTTCCGGCGGACGCCGCCGCGGGGAAGTCTATTTCCACCGCGCCCAGCCTTGGGCGGGATGGAAATGCGGCGAATCTTGCACCGCTGCTGAATTCCAAGGCCCGGTTCGTAAGCTGGAAGGAACTTGTGTGCCCGACCTGCGCGACGGCGGCAAATGCGAGCGGCCATTTTCGGCGCATCAGCTACAGCTATATTGATGAACTTGGAAAATGGCACCACCATTTCAACGGGTCGGGAAAAGTCGTGATTCTGGCGGATGCAAATCCGCTTTTTGCCGGCCGCCCCGTGGCCGGAGTGACGGTGAATTCGTTTAATCATCGCGGCGCCGGGGAGAACATTCTGTGCGATGAC
>JAJZEY010000574.1 GCA_021805585.1 Planctomycetota bacterium | reverse complement strand
GCCATAATATGCTCGCGAAGTCCGGCGATATGCACCAGGAAAAAAGTGAAAAGTGCAAGAACGACCGTCACAGATAAGTTACCAGTGCTGCCGCCCCAGAATTCCGGGATATGCGTTCCGGCATAAATATTCAGCAATGCAAATGCCTGGTTAACGGGAAGCATACCGAGCAGATTCGCGAAAAGAATGAAGAAAAACGCCGTCCACAAATAAGGCGTAAAGGTGGAAGCCCATTTGCCCAGCATCGGAACAAACAGTTCCTTGCGTAAAAAATCCATGCTGGCTTCAAAGAAATTTCCCCAACCATGCGGCACCGGATTGGCTTTCATGCGCCGCGCCATGGACGGAAAAATAAGCAGCATCAACAGCGCTGAAAGCAGCATCATAAAAATATCGTTGGTTAAATAAACCGGATGTCCCAGCAGTGTAAATAGCCGGTGGGGCAGCACGCGATGCGCGACGACATCATCCAGCACGCTGACCGCCAGCGGCGGCGTGGTCCCAAAAAGCGACGATGACGCCGTGATTGTCTGGCCTGTAAGGGTCATGGGAATCATAAAAAACCGAGTTCCAACCAAGTCTCCCCCGCCGTGACAATCCGCCAGAATTGTCCGCAGCCGCGAGGGTCAATCTTTGTAACCTATGGGCCGATTACCGTCAATGCGCCATAAGGACATATCTTCAATGCGAAATACTCGCAAATTGACATAACAGTGTTTGGCACTGCTTAAATTCAGCCATATCAGCCGACGGCCGGCCGCACCGATGAATTTTTTATTACCCATGAAGAGGTAAAGCTTTCCGCAATAAGCAGCACGAAATAAAATGCCGCCAGCCACAGAATCAACACAATTTTATGAAGTCCAGGGCGAGCCATTACCAGGACAATCACCGCCCCCAGCGCAGATCCAACCAGCCGCGTCATGTTCGCCACCATAGCGCAACGCAGCAGCATAATCGCCCCGCGGCCGACCATGATCACCATCGGCAGCACGGCCAGCCAGCCAACCGCCACCACGACCAGCCCCGCCCATAACATTTCCGTCGGGTGCAATGGCCGCCGGGTAAGCGGCAGAACGGCCATGCCCGCCAGCATCGTCAGGAGAACCGCCACCGGTGGCGTAGCGAGCAAACCCAAGCGGAGCCAGACATCGCGCACCATGGGACGCGAAAAGGGTTGCACAGGATTGCCCACCGGCGCGGCTGCATTTGGTTCAGCCGCGAGAGGTTCTTGAATTGTGGGAAGTTCAACCATTCGTTTCCAATCCGCGCGGGAATATTCAACCAGTCCCGGCGATTCATTTTTCGCTGGCCGATCCACCTGCAGCACTATTACTTTTTTCCGGCCGTCAGCAGCATTTTGATCTGCAGGTACAACTCACCTATCACCGCCAGAACAATGCAGGTAATCGCAGCATAACCGGGCCAGCCAAATTTCCCATCCAGCCAATGCCCGATCCAGGCAAAGACCAGCACCACGCCCAGAAATTCAACACCCATCATCGCAAAGCGACGCGGACCAAAACCGCCAGCTGCGCCCGCCGTGCGACTGGCGACCAGTTTGGCCGTATGTTTCTCCAGCCGATCCAAAGGGGACCGCGCGGCATCACCGACATCTTGTTCAGACTGCCGGGACGGCTGGCTATCCTGTTGATCGGGATTGGGCATAAGCCATACCTCCGCCGCCGTCAATTCACCGGGCTAGATTGTACTATTTTTCACAATGTAAGTCAAGAAGCGGCACCCATTCAAAAGTAGAAAGTTCCGCGGCCATGCCCACAGGTGCCAAATCAAATGTGCCGGACGACAGAAATTTTGACGATGCTCAGTGAATCAATACGAGCGGTTGGTCCTTCGGAAGGTTCACGACAGCGCAATATCTCGACGAAGGAAGGTCCAGTCGAATTGCCGATGAAACTTCCGTACATGTTCAGTCGCAATGGCCAGTGGCATTGTGGCATTGGGCAAATGACGTAAGGCAGGTATTGCCCGAGGTCGGCGCATTGAAATGAAGGCCAGCAGCAATAAAGGGGGAGCCATCCATGTCACGGTCTTGGTCTTCTGGCGCCGCGCTGGCGTACCACCAGTTGCCCGTGTAACATCATATGAAATCAATGGAGTCGTGCATGGCTGTGCTCGTAGAGCTTAAGCGAATTATTATCACCGAAACATCAGATCAGCAATTCATTTTCCTGAAGGAAGTGGATGGCGAGCGAGTGGTGCCCATTGTGATTGGGTCCAGCGAAGCGCTGGCCATCGACAATCGCCTGAAAGGCACTGAATTTCCGCGTCCCATGACACACCAGTTAATGACCAACATCATCGATCAATTGGGTGGAAAGCTTGAACGTATCCTGATTAACGACCTTCAAAAACACACCTTTTTTGCCCGGCTGGTCATTCGCCACAACGGACGCTCCATTGAAATTGATTCCCGCCCCAGCGACGCAATCGCTCTGGGCGTGGCCGGGAATGTTCCGATTTACGTCGCCGAACATGTGCTTGATGAAATTGCCGGGGAAACGCAATAGCCGCGCGGCACAGCTCGATTAAATTTGTATCTGCGCAGGGCCAGCCATTCAGGCTGGGTGCTTTCGCCCACCGCAACCGATAAAAACCGAAATTCACAAAGGGACCAAGCCCGGTTAACCCCAACGAATCAGTCGGGGTTCAAGCCGGAGTTCAATATCCGGGTGGTCCGGCAGCACGCGCAATGCGAATCCTTGTTGCCCGCAGGAAGCCGCGTTAATTGCCCCAACGTACTGGTAAACACCCTTTTCTAACGGAGATCCCATTGCCATTTCATGAGAACGCGATTCAATGATATCTCCGGACGGGTTAATCTGACCATAATAGATTTCAATTCGCACATTTTGCGGATTGATCGCACCAAGTTCCACAACCGCGGTCACTTTCATGCTTTCGCCGGCTTTCAGGGCCCCCTGCTGAGGCATATCCACGCTACGCACGCGCACGAATGGCCATTGGTCCACCAGTTCCTTTTTCCAGGCGGCCAAGGCAATTCCGCGGGCGTTTTTATTTTCGGTAAGGCCTTCAAACATATCATGCGAAGGCAGATAAAAGCTCTGGCAATACTGCTGCACCATCCGGTTGGTGTTAAACGTCGGACATATTGTTTGAATGGAATTCTTCATTTGGCGAATCCAGGTGCGCGGCAGGCCATCCAGACCGCGGTCGTAATAGGTGGGAATGACCGATTTTTCCAACAGGTCAAAAAGCCGACGACTTTCCATTTCGTCCTGATATTCGTCGTTTGAATATTCTTCGCCGTTGCCAATGGCCCAGCCGTTTTCGCCGTTGTAGGCTTCGCACCACCAGCCATCAAGCACGCTTAAATTAAGCACACCGTTAATCGCGGCCTTCATGCCGCTGGTACCCGATGCTTCCATCGGCCGGCGCGGGGTATTGAGCCACACATCCACCCCCTGCGTCATGTGCCGGGCAATGTTCATGTCGTAATCTTCAATAAAAACCATGCGCGTGCGGACATCTTCACGCTGGCAGAACCGGAAAATATCCTGAATATACCGCTTGCCGCCGTCGTCGCGGGGGTGGGCCTTTCCCGCAAAAATAAACTGCAGCGGGCAGTTGTGGTCCTTAAGCAGTTTCAGCAGCCGATCCGGGTTGCGCATCAGCAGCGTCGCCCGCTTATAAGTTGCAAAGCGCCGGGCAAAGCCGATGGTCAGCGCCTTGGGATCCAGAATTTCATCAATCCGCTGAATTTCCTGCGTCATATTTCCCTGCCGGGAAAGCATGTCCTTCATGCGGGTACGGGCGAAATCAATCAGGCGTTCCTTGCGGCGTTCATGGGTGCGCCACAATTCCGAATCCGGAATGCGGTTGGTGCGAGCCCAGACCGAATGGTCTGCGGGACGGTCCGACCATTTCGCTCCAAGATATTCCTGGTATAACCGCGCAAACCCTTCGCTTAACCAAGACTGCGTGTGCACACCGTTGGTGATGGATGTAATTGGGATTTCCTGTGGCGGCACTTCGGGCCATATCCGCTGCCACATCCGCTGCGACACATGTCCGTGCAGTTCGCTCACACCATTACAGTGCCACGCCATGCGCAGTGCCAGCACTGTCATGCCAAACGATTCATGCGAATCTTCCATATTCACCCGACCAAGGGCGAGAAATTCCTCGCGGGTCAGCTTCAGCCGGTCATGGAAGTTGCTGAAATAATGCTCGATCATTTCACGCGGAAAAAAGTCATTTCCCGCCGGTACCGGCGTATGCGTCGTAAACACATTGCTGGACGCGACAATTTCCCTGGCCTGAGCAAACGAAAGCTTTTCCTGATCCATCAACACCGCGGTCCGTTCCAGCGAAAGGAACGCCGAA
>JAJZEY010000371.1 GCA_021805585.1 Planctomycetota bacterium | reverse complement strand
CCGAAGATGACCCGCGTAATGCCGCCACCATCGCCGACAATGTCGGTGATAATGTCGGTGACTGCGCAGGTATGGCCGCCGATATTTTTGAAAGCTATGAAGTCACCATGGTCGCGGCCATGATATTGGGCTGGGCCGCATTTGGACACATCGGCGTCATGTTTCCGCTTCTCGTCCGGGCTATTGGAGTCTGCTCGGATATGATCTCCACCTGGAGCGTCCGTGCCGACAAGGTCAGCGTCGGACAAAGTGGTGTGAACAGAGCTATGCAATCCATCACTTTTGGCTTCCGGCTTGGCGCGGTGCTTAGCACCGTTGGCTTTTTGACTCTTGGCTTTTTCTACTTCCGCCTTTCTCCTGTGGCTTTGCATGCCAATCCGGTCCTTGCCACAGTCGAAGCACACGCACCCTATTGGGCGAACTTTGGCATCACCGGATTGGACTGGCGGCCTGCGGAAGCCACTTTGTGCGGCATTATGCTGGCTCTGGCACTTAACTGGTGTACAGAATATTTCACCGGTACACAGCATCCGCCGGTTAAAACACTCGTCCGTGCATGCGATACAGGACACGCGACCAATATTATCCAGGGCGTCGCCGTCGGCATGGAAAGCAGCGTCTGGGCGGCCCTTATTATTGCCGGTGCTGTTATTTCCAGCGTGCTGATTTTTGCAGGCACAAATCCCATTTTTGTCGCCTATGGCGTGGCCATGTGCGGCATTGGCATGCTTACGCTTACCGGCAATACCCTGAGCATGGATGTTTTCGGCCCGGTTGCCGACAATGCCAACGGCATTGGTGAAATGGGTTTTGAACCCGAAGAAATGGGTGAATCCAATTATCACCAGGCTCGCCAGGTGCTCGCGGATCTTGATGCGACCGGCAACACCACCAAGGCCATTACCAAGGGCATTGCTATTGGAAGCGCAGTGGTGGCGGCTCTTAGTCTTTTTGCCTCCTTTATCATCATTGTCGGCAGTGGCGGCGGATCAGACCAGACGCATCTTAATATCCATATTTATAATGCCGTCTCCGGTCTCCTGAATGTGGCCGACCCACGGCTTTTTGTGGGCTTCCTCATCGGTGGCGCGGTTCCGTTTCTTTTCAGCTCCATGGCCATTCGCGCTGTGGGGCGGGCCGCTTACCTCATTGTTCAGGAATGCCGCCTTCAATTTCACGATAAGGCCATCTGGACACGCGTGAAAAAGCCCGACTATGGCCGCGTCGTCAGCATTTGCACACTTGAAGCGCAGCGCGAACTTATTGGCCCGGGCCTTCTGGCAGTCCTGGCACCAGTGTTGGTTGGCTTTTTAATAGGGGTTCAGGCGCTGGCCGGGTTCCTTGCCGGTGCTATTTTGACCGGTCAGCTTCTTGCGGTTTTCATGGCCAATGCCGGCGGCGCGTGGGACAACGCCAAAAAGGTCATTGAAGATGAGCCACGCGATCTGCTTAAAAACACTGGCAAAGGATCGGAACGCCACAAGGCCAGCGTTACCGGCGACACCATTGGCGACCCGCTGAAAGATACGGCCGGCCCGGCCATCAATCCGCTCCTTAAAGTGATGAATATGGTGGCATTGCTGGTCGTTCCACTGCTGCTGCCTTTTGATCGGCATTTCCAGAATCTCCTCAAAACGCGCGTGCCGGGAGCAATTATCACACCCCTTTCCCCGCACCCGTGGATCGCCTGGCTGGTGGTGGCGGGTTGCATTCTGGCTTTGGTCTGGGCGGTATTTCAAGCCAAGCATGAACCCCCCGCAGTCAGGGCGTTTGATCACGTGGTAACCCCTTCCTCCGAAGAACAAGACGCACTGGAGACACCCATCGTCCAGCACAGTTCACACTCCAGCCCGCGTACTCCGACGGAATTGACCGGTAAACGGTGACACGTGCGATACAATGCCTTGGAGAGCATGTATTGCTGTGATCTTAAGTTTGAGAAATCAACGACCTGCGATAGCGGGATTCATGCGCCTGTTTCAGATAAAAGCCGCGATCGGACAGTATCCGCGGCTAAAGCGAATATCGAAATTGCCCGCCTTGGGCATTTGACCGCAACTTGGTCTTAAGTGCTCAAGCTTCCCGGACATTTCCGCCGGCCCGCTTTTGTGCGGCTGGCGTAGATTCTTATTTTCCGATGCGCCATTGCGGACCTGCATTTCTGGAGTCTCAACGCTTGACTTGCTATGATCGTTGGCAAACCCGGCGAAGCAACACCATGCTTTTCCTGAAAAGTGCGGTTATTATATGGGCAGGCTGAAATTTCGTATCAGCCACGTTCACAGGAGACGGCCCCATGAAAAAAAAGAGACTTCGTCAAATACTTACCATCGTTGTTTTGCTCATTCTGGTTCTGCTGCTGGCGCTCTGGTTTTCCATTAATGCAATTATCCGTGAACAGGTGGATTCCCGCGCCACGGCGGCTTTGGGCGTTAAGACCACCCTTAGTCAGGTGGCGTTAAATATTCTGGGCGGGTCGCTGGCGTTAAAAGGGTTGAATATTGCCAACCCGGCCGGCTTTGGCGATCCGAGCCTGCTGGATATGAAATCATGCAAAGTGACCGTAAAAATCGGTTCGCTGCTGGGCCAAACGGTGCAAATTACCACCATTGCCATTGACGGCCTGACCGTGACGCTTGACCAGAACGGGCTGAGTTCCAACATTCAGGACATCCTGAACAATATCAAGAAAAATACAGCGCCAGCGGCGACCGCCGGTGCTTCCACACCGGCGGCATCCAAAACGCAGCAGACCGCTTCCGGCGGTAAAGCACTGGCCATTAATCAGGTGATCCTCACCCATCTGGTCGTTATTTTTCGACCGTCGCTTATACCGGGCCAGAAGGGACTACCGATTACCATTCCCATTCAAAAGCTGGTTATTGATCAACCGACCAATCCGGATGGCCGCCCGCTAAGAATTGCCGATCTTTTCGGACAAGTGCTAAGCGCGATTGCCATTCAGGCGGCCAAAAGTCCTCAGATTCCCGCCGCATTCCGGAATTCGCTCCAGGCCGCAGGTGGCATTCTTGGCACCGGGGCCGGCGACTTGCTGAACGGCACAGGTAATCTGGGAAAATCATTAGGAAATGGCGTGCAGAATACGTTTAAGGCGTTCGGCAATTTAATTCCCGGCCAGACGCCGGCCACGAACACCAGCGGGGCCGCGAAATGATGCCAGCCATCGTTGCTTTTGCGACGGCTGTCACTTCGTGGGCATCGCATCACGGCGACTGGCTGGACGTGGCCATTTTCCTGACCACCTATCTGGGCCTGGCCTTAGGCGGTTTGCCGGGTACGCGGCTGGACCGCACTTCCATTGCCACGCTGGGCGCGGTGGCCGTTCTGGTGTTGCACAGGCTTTCTTTTCAACAAGCGATAAACGAAATCAATTTTCCGACACTTGCCCTGCTGATCAGCATGATGATCATTTCGGCCCAACTTCGGCTGGCCGGTTTTTACGATTGGGTGGTTCGGCGTATTGTTGGCGTTGCCAAAAGCCCGCACGTTCTGCTGGCGTTAATTATGCTGGCTGCGGCGGTCCTTTCCGCCCTTTTCGCCAATGACGTCATCTGCCTGATTTTTACACCAGTGCTGTGTGTGGCCATGCGCCGTGCCGGACGTGATCCTATTCCATATCTGATGGCGCTGGCCGTTGCCGCCAATATCGGATCGGCGGCAACCGTAATTGGCAACCCCCAGAACATGCTGATCGGGCAGGCGGGCAATCTTTCGTTCGCGGCTTTCAGCCTGACGGTACTGCCGCTGGTTATCGTTTGCCTTGTGCTGGCGCTGGGCACGGTAATGGTTGTGTATCGGCGGAGGTTGTCGGATATCGTTTCTGAAAAGGGGCATGTTCCGATTGATCATCCGGCGGCCAAAGAGGCGGTTACCCAATGGTCAATGATTCATAAAACGCTCTTTATCATGGGGCTGCTGCTGCTGGCGATGATTGCCGGGGAATCCATTGGCCTCTCGCGGCCGATTGCCGCGCTGGCGGCGGCGGGCCTGCTGATGATTTCCCGCAAAACCCGTCCGCGCGACCTGTTCGCCCTGGTGGATTGGAATTTAATTCTATTGTTTGTGGGACTGTTTATTGTCATCGGCGACGCCCAGCGCCATGCCCTGCTGGCACCGGCCATGCAGGCGATCGCCCATTCCGGTATTTCACTGCAATCGCATATACCTTTGGCTTCAACCACGCTGGTGCTTTCCAATCTTGTCAGCAATGTACCTGCGGTGCTGCTGATCAAGCCGGCGATTCAGGTATCCGCAACTTCCACCTGGTATCTGCTGGCGGTGGTCAGCACGTTTGCCGGCAACCTGACACTGCTTGGGTCGATTGCCAATCTGATTGTGGCCGATGACGCTGAGAC
>JAJZEY010000282.1 GCA_021805585.1 Planctomycetota bacterium | reverse complement strand
GAAAGTTTCATGACTCGCCATTCCGTGCCTCCCCAGCATAATTATGCGACTTTCTACGGTGCGCTTTACGGGGAGAGAAAAAGATGGCTTGAGGAGCCATGCTTGACGGGGTTGCTGGTCAGGCCGGATGCTTCGCCGGAACACGCTACCGATTTGCCGAAGCTATTTGATGATCTTAACAATTCCGTGCTTGCCTGCCTGCAAAATGGCATGGATAGCATGGAATTGTTTTCCTCGCACATGGCATCCTTGCGCCTGATTCGCAGAGAGTGTTTTTCTCTTTATCTCCAGGGTCTGCAAAGCGGTTGTGCGGTGGTCAACCTGCCTCAGTTCGGCAAGCTTTATGCAGGCCGGGTGACGGAAGGCATGGTGGCCGGGCGGCCTGTGATTTCCTGGGAAATCCCCGATCGCCCTAGTACCAAGGCGTTGTTCGAGGACGGCAAAGAGATTTTGCTGTATTCGCAAGACAATCCCGAGCAACTGGCCGCGCATATCCGTCGCATTCAACGCGAGCCGGATTTCGCCCGCTACCTGACCGAAAATGCCAGAAAAAAAATCGCCGAGCACAGCAGCGAAAAGTTTGTCGCCCGTTTGCTTGGCTGGATCGCGAAACCGATGGCTAATGCCGGCGAGGCCGATGCCGCGCTGAATGTGGCCGATGAAAATGATCTGACGCAATTAGCGCGAGCCGGGTTATGGCAGGCGGGCGCGCCGCTGCGCTTGCACCTAGGTTGCGGCGAGCAGTATTTGCCTGGCTATATTAATATCGATTATCCGCCGAGCGAACATAATATGATGGAAGTGAAAGCTGATGCTTTTGCCAATATCACCGAACTGAATTTTCCGCCGGGCTCGGTTGACGAAATCAGATTGCATCACGTATTCGAGCATTTCAACCGGGTGACGGCGCTGGCGTTGCTCATTACTTGGTGCGGCTGGCTGAAGCCAGACGGGCGGCTGCACATCGAGACGCCGGACTTGATGGGCAGCGCTAAGACATTGCTATCCAACGCTTCGCTCAAGGTAAAAATGGGTGTTGTTCGACATTTGGCGGGCGATCAGGCGGCGCCTTGGGCCTACCACATCGACCAATGGTTTCCGGAGCGTTTCGAACGTACGCTGAGCAAATTGGGTTTTGCGCCGATTCAGATCAAGACATGGAGTTGGCCGCATGAACCCTATCTATCGAATGTGGAGGCCATTGCGACCAAAGCGCAGAGCCTGCCGATGGAAGCGCTGTTGAATGCTGCGGACGAACTGCTCTTGGATAGTACGGTCGCGCCCGTCGAGGCGCCCTTGCACGAAATTTGGAAACGGCAACTCAGGGAGACGCTGGCGGGCAATGCGCCTCCGCCACCAACAAACGTGAAAATGCCGGACGTTTCCGGCATTGCGCAGGCAATCGATGTGCTGGCCCACTCGGCCTCGCAACTGCCTTTGGTGGATATTCACAATTTCAATCAGAACGAACGCGATAAGTGGATGCGCGAGAAAGCGCGGCAAATTCCCGCCGGCGCAATGGTGCTGGATATTGGCGCGGGCACCTGTCCTTATCGCCAGCTATTCAAGCACTGCCAGTATAAAACGCATGACTTTAAGCAGTACGAAGGCGTCAAGCTGGGCGGCGGCACAGGGTATGGTGATATCGACTATGTATCCGACATCACCGCCATTCCGGTACCTGATGCATCTTTCGATGTGGTGGTTTGTACGGAAGTATTGGAACACGTGCCAGAGCCTATAGAAGCGCTACGTGAATTTGCGCGCATCGTTAAACCCGGGGGGCGGATATTGCTGACCGCGCCGCTGGGTTCGGGGCTGCACCAACTGCCCTATCACTATTACGGCGGTTACACCCCCGAATGGTACAAATATGTGGCGCAAAAGTTTGGTCTGAACATCGTCGAGCTAGTGCCCAATGGCGGCTTTTTCCGGCTATTGGCGCAGGAATCAGCGCGCGTGGCATGGACCATGCAGCAACACCGGCATTTACACGGAGAAAACGTGGAATTCATCCAGCACTTGTTTGGCGAATGGATACCCCGCTATTTGTTCGCGCTGGAAGAGCAATGTTTTATTGACCAATTCACGGTCGGCTACCACGTCGAAGCCATCAAGCAATCATGAAAGCAGGTCAATGATTTCAGATCAAGAAATTTCCGCTTGCCGCGCCACTCAACTCGTGGGGATTGTATTTAGCAAGGACCGGCCTTTGCAGTTGGACGGAACCTTGCGTTCATTTTTTCTGCATTGCTGCGATGCGGACGATATTTTGCTGAAAGTGCTATACACCACATCCAATGCGCATCAAGAATCGCTCTATCGGTCATTGGCGGCCGATTATCCCGCGGTTGAATTTGTCGCGGAAGATCATTTTAAGAACGATCTGTTAGCGCTTGTCCCCGGTTTTTCCTATGTGCTGTTTATGGTGGATGACAATATCTTTATCCGGAATTTCAGCTTGGGTGAAATGGCGCAAGCACTCGACGAACAGACCGACGCATTGGGCTTTTCTCTACGGTTAGGGAAAAATACTACGTATTGCTATCCATTGGATAAGCCACAAGCCGTACCGCCATTCGAGGCCATTTCATCCGCTGTGTTGAAATACGATTGGACGAAGGCTGAGCACGATTTCAATTATCCGCTGGAGGTTTCCAGTTCGCTCTACCGCTGCGGCGATCTCGCGCCATTGCTCGATGCACTGTCTTATAAAAATCCGAACACGCTCGAGAGTGTCCTGGCGGGCAGCACGGGTCGATATGCATCAAACTTTCCCCGGCTGCTTTGTTTTTCCCATGCGGCGACTTTTTGCGCGCCGATAAATAAAGTTCAGGATTTTAATGACAATCGCGCAGGGGAATTAAGCGGCTATTCGATCGATGAGTTGGCAGACCTGTATGCGCAAGGCTACAGATTGGACCCGAGCGCTTATTCGAGCTTCACTCCGGCGGCTTGCCATCAAGAAGTGGAATTGATACTCGTGCAGGATAAGCAACCCATCCCGGCGGTTTCCATCATTATTCCTTGTTACAAACAGGCGGAGTTTCTCGGCGATTCGGTCGGATGCGTTCTGGCGCAGTCATTTACCGATTGGGAATGCATTATCGTAAATGACGGTAGCCCGGATAACACAAGCGAGGTGGCCAGATATCTGATCGGCGAGCACCCGGACAAAAGGATTCGGCTCCTGGAAAAATCCAATGGGGGCTTATCCAGCGCGCGTAACGCCGGCATACGAGCCGCCCGAGGCAAATATATTTTACCCTTGGACGCGGACGACGGGCTGCATCCGGATTATCTGAAGGAAACCGTCGCGGTTCTGGAAAATCATCCGGACTATGCGATTGTATACGTGGACGAAAAAAATTTCGGTAATGCCACGCACATCCATAAAAAGGGCCAATCCAGCCTCGCCGCCCTCATGTTCGCAAATGTCCATGATTACTGCTCGTTGTATAGGAAGGAAGTTTGGAAACAAGTGGGCGGATATTCTCCCGCCATGTATTTGGGAGGGGAAGATTGGAATTTTTGGTTGAGTGCCGCCGCGCTTAATTTCAAGTCGTTCCATTTGCCTTACCCCTTGTTTCTGTACCGGAATCGTGAAAATACGATGGTCGCGGAAACGCTGGCGAATATTAAGGAAGTCTGGTCGCATATTGTGTTTCACCACATCGGGCTTTATCGGGAGGAACACCGGCGGGTGGCCCAAGCTGCTTTGGAAGCAATGGCGCCGCAAAACAAAGTCAAGCTGGAAAAGGCGCTTCAAAAACACCACCTGAACACCTTGCTGCTTACCTTCTCCCGTCTTGCGGCGGGTATCGAGCACAATGGCGCGCCTGCTGGCCAACCCTTGGTATCGGTAATAGTGCCGACACATAACCGGCCTGATCTCCTTATGCGCGCGCTGCGTAGTATCAAGGCGCAAAGCTACCCGAATATCGAAATCGTGGTGGTGAATGACGCAGGCGTCGATGTGGAAAATATCATCAATTGGCTCGGCAAGGACGCGAATATTACATCCGTTCGCCACGGTAAGAATCGGGGCCTGGCTGCCGCCCGCAATACTGGTCTGCGCGTTGCGCGCGGCGATATTATTACTTATCTTGATGACGATGATATTTTTCTTCCGGATCATGTTGCAACCGTGGTTGATGCGCTGCAAAAAACCGATAAACCCTTTGTCTACACCGATACCGAGTACGTGCGCGAATCCATCGAACACGGGCAAATGAAGGAACTGGGGCGAGGCAAGCTTTATTCGAATGTCACCTATTCAAAAGAGCGTCTGCATATCGGAAATTTCATTCCGGTGAATAGCTGGAGACACTGGAAATCCATCCTCCCCCAGCCGGGTTATCTCGACGAAGATATGGACAGTCATGAGGGTTGGGATTTCCTCCCGCGCTGCTC
>JAJZEY010000315.1 GCA_021805585.1 Planctomycetota bacterium | reverse complement strand
AAACCAACTAGGCCGCCGAAGTTGGCGGATTTGCGCTGTATATCAAGTGAAGGCCGTGCGGTCTGCCACGGGCCGCAGCGCGGCCCTGGCGGCCGGGTTCCCACCGGGCCTGCACGTGGATGTAAAAGCGAAAAATAATCCGCAGTGTCCGGGCCTGGCAGTCATTTGGGGACCAGGACTCTCACCGTCCCAGCAAATTCATGAACTGTTCAACGGAAAGTCCGGCATCGGCGCTGATGCGGCGCAGCGTTCCGGCGCGAATCAGTTTGTGATCTGGAATGACGGCGCGGGGATGGGGTTTATCGCGGCTGGTCGCCGAAGCGGCCAAAGCGGGCGGCCAATGTCGGCAAAATAAGCAAATTCAGCAAGGTGGACGTTAATAAGCCTCCTACAATCACCTCGGCGAGCGGGCCTTCTATTTCCCGGCCCGGAGCGCCGCTGCCCAAAGCCAACGGCAATAATCCCAGAGCCGCAACCAGGGCGGTCATCAAAATCGCCGGCAGACGGTCCACTGCCCCTTCTATGGCGGTGGCGGAATTCCAGGTTCGTCCTTCCCGCGTCACAAGGTGCTGATAATGCGACATAAGCATTATGGAATTGCGGAGGGTTATCCCGAACAGTGTAATAAAGCCGATCATCGCTCCCAGGGAAAGTTCCCCACCACACATCCACGCCGCCAGAACACCGCCAACCAGCGCCAATGGCAAGTTAACCAGCAGTAACATGACATTATGTATATATTTAAGTACAACGCACAGCAACAGCAGAATACCGACCAGAGCCATGCCTGAATGAATCAGAAGGTCATGTTCCGCGGTGGCGGCGGCGGCAGCCGAACCGGTGAAATTCACCTCCACCCCCGCGGGAAGATGAAGTCCGGCCACTGCCTTGCGGGCTGCCTGTACATATTGTCCCGCCGTTGTGCCTTGAAGGTGAATATTAATCAACTGCGCCCGTTGGCCGTTGATATGGGAAATGCGGTAGAAGCCGGGTCCTTCATAAATTCTGGCCACATCGGCAAGGGAAATCCACGTGCCGCCAGGAGTGCGAATCGGCAGTTTCCCGATGCCCGAAACGCGCTCCGCAGCACCGGGAGCCATGGTTACGAGCACCGGCCAGACGCGGGTGCCATGGTAAACATGTCCCACCAATTTCCCGCGAAGCAGCATATGAACGCGGGTCATGACCTTCATGGGGGAAAGTCCCCATCGTTGCAATTGGTCGCGGCGAAGCTTTACCTGAATTTCCGGAGCGTTCCAGGCGGTTTGCGGGGCAACGCTGCGGGCTCCCGGAATTTTGCGTAAGGCCGCCGCCAGCAGGCTGGAGGCTTGCTGAATAGCGCCGAATTTATTGCCGATCACCTGCACGGCAACCGGCGCACCGGACCCGGAAATTGTTTCATTGATTCGCTCGGAAAGAACCGTGTTGTAATACAGCAGCACGCCGGGGAATTTGTTTATCAAACGGGCCATCGCCGCGCGAAATTTCCGGGCCTGCGCGGGCGAAAGGGCTTTCAGGCGAATCAGGTATTCGCTGTATTGCGGTCCCAGGACATCGCCGGCCAGCGCCGGCTTTCCGGCGCGCTGTTCAATGTGCTGAATATAGGGAATTTTGCGCAAATCCGCGGTAATCCGATTGCCCAGTGTGATGGATTGCGCCAAAGATGATCCGGCCGCCAGTGCCAGATGTACTACATAATTGCGTTCGTTCAGGCGGGGAAGAAAAGTGACCTTAAGAAACGGAGTCAGCGCCAGGCCGCTTAGCGTGACAACCGCCACCAGCAGCATCATGACAATGCGATGGCTTTCCACGGAAGTAAGCAGCCGCCGATAACCGGCTTTCAGATGGCTGGTCAGCCAGGCATCATGCCGCCGCACGGCGACTTGTGGCAGCAGCGTCATGCACAGTGCCGGGGTAAGTGTAAGGGCAAGAATCAGCGATGAAAGGACCGCGGCAATATAGGCAACACCAAGCGGCGCGAAAAACCGGCCCGCCAGCCCGCTTAGGCCAAAAATCGGCAGGAAAACCAGAATGACGGCGAAAGTGGCGAATACCACGGAGCTGCGGACTTCCAGTGAGGCCCGCAAAACCACACCCAGCGTGCCATGCGGTGCCGCAGCCAGTGCGTTGATGCGCAATCGCCGCGTTATGTTTTCCACATCAATCACCGCGTCGTCCACCACTTCGCCAATGGCCACCGCCAGACCGCCCAGGGTCATGGTATTGAGGGTCTGTCCAAGATGCGTCAGAATCGCCACCGCGGCAAGCAAGGACAGCGGAATCGCCAGACAGGAGATCAGGCTGGTTCGCCAGTCGCCAAGAAACAGAACCAGCACCAGAATGACCAGACCCGCGCCAAACAGCAGCGAAACCAGCAGGTTGTGCAAGGCCGTGGTGATAAAATCGGATGATTGAAGTATTTTATCATGTAGAACAATTCCATTTTCCGCCAGAACGGGCCGGAGCGACGCAAGCGTCATTTTAACCTGGGCACTCACCCGCAGCAGATTGGATCCATACGCCTGGGCGATCATTAAAAGCACGCCGGGCTTTCCCATAATGGATACCGCTCCCACCTGCGGCAGATGGCTAAGGCGAATATGGGCCACATCCATCAGCGTCACCACCTGACTTCCGTGAATCGCAACCGCGGTTCGGCCAAGCTGTTTAATGGATTGAATCTGGCCATGCACCCGCAGCGTCATGGATTGATTGGGTGTCGTTAAAAAGCCCGCGCCCATAAGTCCCGTGGCACCGCGCGCCGCGGCGATGACCTGGCGGACCGTCAGACGATGTTGAATCAGGCGGCTGGGGATTAATTCAATCCGGTAATCTTTCTCCAGACCGCCATAAATGGCGACTTCGGAAACTCCGTGAACGGCCAGCAGCCGCGGCTGCATCACCCAGTCGGCCACGGTGCGTAAATGTCGCAAGTTATTGGTTTTGCCGGTAATGCCCACCACGGTGACCCAGCGAATGGAACTGCCAAGCGGCATGAGCACCGGTGTGCCCACGTTGGGCGGCAGGGTTGCAGCCACCTGCAATAGGCGCGCCGACACGGCCTGCCGGTCGCGGAAAATATTTGATGAACCGGGAAACAGCACTTTGACAATGGAAATTCCCGCCAAGGAATTGGAAAAGGTTTTTTCCGCGCCGACACCGCCGGCCAGGGCCTGTTCGATGGGCGTGGTGACCAGTTTTTCCACCTGCCCGGGACTAAAGCCGGGGGCGAGGGTTTTAATTTTTAATTGCGGCTGAATAAAATCAGGGTAAACGTCGTAGCGTGCGCGGCTGATGGAATAAAGTCCATAACCAGCCATTAGGCAAGCCAAGGCAATAATGATGCCTCTAAAATTCAGCGAAAATTTGACGATCCGTTTGAGCATCAGCCATCCATTATTGACTTCCACAAACCAATTGAACGCCGGTGGATTCCGCGCTGCGGTCATCCGGCTTTTTTAAGTGTGGAACTCAGGTTAATTGTCATGAGAATTTGTGCCCCGTTGGCAACAATTCGCCGCGGAAAAATGGAGCCTTTCAATACGGCGTAGCCTTCCGGCACAACTCTGGGATGAATCAATTCGTGCAGGGCATATAAGCCGCCGCCGCGGGCGGTGTATACCCACCGCGCCCCCCGCCACCAGACCACGGCGCGGCGCGGAATAATGGTCCATAGTTTGACTTTGTTGCTTGCAACGGTCCGGGGAACCAGGGCCGTTATCGCCATACCGGGACGCAAGGCTGCGGAATTGGCGATCAGATAAAGCATTGAAAGGCCACGGGTCCGGCGAGCGGCCCTGGGACCAATCGTTAACGGTTCGGCCTGTATCCAGTGTGTGTGGCCCAGCGGACGAACGTGAATTATTGCCTTCATGTCTATACCGTCGGATTCCGATGCCGGCAGTGCCACGACGGCCAGCAGTTTGTGGAAGTCTTCAAGTTTCAAAAGCGGTTGATCGGCGGCGACCGCCTGGCCGGGATGAGCCAGAACTTTGGTAATGGTTCCGGTCTGATAAACCGGCAGCGGCAAAAAGCCGCCGGCTTTGGATTTAAGCTGGCGTGAAATAGCTGCAATGCTTTGCACGTCGGCCCGCACCCGTCCCTGGGTTCGGGCAAAAGCAGTCTGCGCCGTTTGCACGCGCTGCAAGGATACCGCCTGGTTTTGGGCGTAAAGTGATTTTTCACGTCGGTACGCGGCGGCCGCGGTCAAGTTCGCAACGCGCGCCGCGGCAAGATCGGCCTTCACCCGGGTCAATTCCAGCGCCAGCGTAATTTGCAGCGTGGTGGAAACGACCGGCCTGATGCCCGCGACACTGCCGCCCTGAATAACAGTATCACCTGTTTGCGGCCAGCGCTTGCCCGGCATCGCTAAAACCACCCCAGCCAGGGGTGAGGCCACCGTAAAAACACCGTCGGGATTCGACTT
>JAJZEY010000128.1 GCA_021805585.1 Planctomycetota bacterium | reverse complement strand
CGGCCAATACGTTTAATCATCGCGGGGCCGGGGAAAATATTCTCTGCGATAACGGTTCCGTCCGCTGGGTTACCACACCGCTGGTGGGTCCGCGGCAGGATAATATTTACACGATTCAGACGGTGGCCGGGGTACGCTACACCGGTTATGAACAGCCGGTTTCGGAACGGGATATTTTTCTGGCACCTTAGGCTATAGGGAGGTTATCGGGAAAAAAGGGTATTCGTGCCGGAACGGCGGCCGGTGAATGATGGCCGGGTGCGTGCCGACAAAGCATGAATCATCCCGTCGGGCAAGGGAGGGTTCGCGGTTTTGTGCGCAAAAATCGTCCACTGATTTTATGTGGGGCGGCCAATTTTATTTTTCCCGGCGCAGGGAAAATTTATTGACATTTCGCCTGAATTTTTTTCGATTTAGTCCCATTTGAATGCAACCAATTGTCCCGTCATGCGTTATACTAATTGCTTGGCGCGTTTGGTACAGGTTTGATCTTTTTTAAGATACAGCGTTATGAAATTATCCGGCTCATTTTCACCTGCAAAAGACGAAGACATTCTTATCGTGCGCGATCTGGTAAAGAAATATGAAATCGGCGACGTGATTGTGCTGGCGCTAAATGGTGTAAGCCTGACCGTGCGGTCGGGTTCCATGATTGCGATTACGGGGCCATCCGGCAGCGGAAAATCAACTTTGATGAATATTCTGGGGTGTCTGGACACGGTGGATTCGGGCAATTATGAATTGGCTGGAGAGGACGTTTCCCGGTTGGATGGCGACCGGCTGGCTGAAATTCGCAATCGATACATTGGGTTTGTATTTCAAAATTTTAATCTTTTATCGCGGCTGTCAGCGCTGGAAAATGTGGAGCTTCCACTGCTGTACGCAAGCCGACGTGACGCCCGCGCCGCGGCGGAACACGCCCTTGAGCTTGTCGGCTTAAGCGACCGCATGCATCATGAACCAAATCAGCTTTCGGGCGGTCAGCGGCAGCGCGTGGCCATCGCCCGCGCGGTGGTCACCAATCCTGCGATTGTGCTGGCGGATGAACCGACCGGAAATCTGGATTCCCGCGTGGGCCAGGAAATACTGGAATTATTCCATACGCTCAATGGTCAGGGAAGAACGATTATTGTGGTGACGCACGACCATGAAGTGGCCCGGCATTGTCACCATGAAGTGCAGATTCGCGATGGAAAAGTGTTAACGACCGTGGAACATGGAAAAGCGGCCCGCCGTGCGCCGGCGTTGGCCGCGGTTTGACAAATGAAAAGGTTTGACCGCTCCCGCGGACGCGGCAATTAGGAAGTTTGTGCATGAAAAAAAAAGGTTGGCTGATTCTGGTTGCTCTGGTCGTCGGCGGGGGGGCGGGATTGTTTGCGTATCACCGGCATGAAGCGGCGCTGGCACTGGCCAATGTCCCCAAGCCGCACACCGCGCTGGTAAAGCGGGGAATGCTTTCGGTCCACGTTTATGCGACCGGTACGGTGGAAGCCAACCTGACCGTCCAGATTAAATGCCAGGCAGGCGGACAAATTACAAAGCTTCCCTTCCAAATTGGCGATGTGGTCAAGCAGGGCGATCTGGTGCTGGAAGTCGACCCCACGCTGGAACGCCAGGCGAAGGATCTGGCGACTCAGCAGCTCAAGCAGTCAAAATTGGATTACAAATCGGCGCTATTAAACTACCAGGTGGCCAAGTTGAATCTGACGACAACACGCCAGACCGATGAAGCCAATCTGTTGTCCGATCAGGCCCAAGTCGCCAATGATAAGCTGAATTTACAACGCGATCAGACCCTGCTGAAAGAAAATCTGGCCGCCCAGCAGACCTATGACAACGACAATACCACGCTGGTCCGTGACCAGCAGACGCTGCGACTCGCCCAAGTCGCCATTGAGGAGCTTCAGACCGAGGAGTTACAGGTAAAGCTGCAGAAAAATGCCGCGGACCTCGCGGAAATCAGTGTGATGAACAGTTCCAGTCAGTTGAATCAGGCGCGGACGAATTTATCCTATACCAAAGTGCCCGCGCCTATTTCCGGCGTGGTCTCGGATGTCAATGTGCAGCCCGGACAGATTATTGCCTCAGCGCTGACCAACGTCGGCGGCGGTACAACCATCATGAGCCTGGTGGACCTTTCGCGTATATTTATTGATACCACGGTCAACGAAAGCGATATCAATCATATTAAAGTGGGTGATAAAGTGGACGTCACCGCCCCCGGCGCGCCCGGCCGGGTGTTTACCGGCCGCGTGGTGCTGATGGCACCGGTTTCCCAGCAGGACCAGGCAAGTGCCAGCGGAACAACCACCGCCTCAAGCAGCAATATTGTGACATTTCAGGCAAAAATTGAAGTTTTGGGGAAGGATAAAACACTGCTCAAGCCGGGCATGACGGCGAATGTGAATATTTTTGCCGATAAGATTCCAAATGTACTGTATATTCCACTTCAGGCGGTGGTCATAAGCAACGGGCAGGACATGGTAACCGTGGTGGGTAAGAACGGAACCATGAAATCCAAGGTGGTGAACATGGGCAAACGCAACGACCTTGACTGGCAGGTGGTAAGCGGTTTAAAACGGGGCCAGAAGGTTCTGGTACATGAAGCGGAATCGACCAGTATGTGGTCGCCGCATCATTAAGTTTGCGGCCCTGCCGAAGGTGCCGCCGCACGAAAGTGTCATACAGGAAAAGCAATGCTGATCTGGACCACAATAAAAATCGCACTGCGCAGCATGCTGGCGAACAAACTTCGCGCCATTCTTACAATGCTGGGCATGATTATTGGCGTGGCCGCGGTGATTGCGATGATGGCGCTGGGTAACGGAGCCAAGCAGCATATTCTGGGGTGGGTGTCGCGCATGGGCAAAAACACCATTACCATTTTTCCGCACAATCCAAAAATTCCATCGGTGCTTAACGGTTCGCCGGATCCGCTTTCCATTTCCGATGCCCTGGCGGTGCTGAAGATTCCCGGCGTAAAGGCGGTTTCACCGGTGGTGGCCAGCAATGAACCGGTCAAATGGGGCGGAAATTTTACCAATTGCAATACCATAGGCGTGGCACCCACATGGATTCATATTCACAGCTTTAAAATTCAAAGCGGCCGGAATTTTACGGATTACGATGTGCGCGATATGGCCTCGGTGGCTATCATCGGGCCGGAAACCGCCGAGCGGCTTTTTGGATCGGTGGATCCGCTTGGAAAAAAAGTGACCGTCGGCACGGTGCGGTTTCAGGTCATCGGGGTCCTGGTGCCCAAAGGCCGCCATGGCTGGTTTGATCCTGATAATCAGGTGTTGATTCCTTTTACAACCGCAATGACAGATCTGCTGGGCCGATCGGTGGCACTGAATCATATTGATATGCAGGTGCGTCATTCCAAAGACCTTGACCCGGTGCAGGCCGCGTGCGAAACTGTGCTGCGCCGGCGGCACAGCCTTATTTCAGGTGATGAGGATGACTTTTGGATTTCCAACCAGTTGCAGGTAATTCGCATGGCCAACCGTATCGGCGGGGCGTTTACGATGTTTCTTGGATCGGTGGCGGGAATTTCACTGCTGGTGGGCGGCATCGGCATCATGAATATCATGCTGGTGACGGTGGCCGAACGTACCCGGGAGATCGGTATTCGCAAGGCAATTGGCGCCCGGGAAAGGGACATTATGCGACAGTTCTTAATTGAGGCGTCGCTGATCAGCATTCTGGGCGGACTTATTGGCGTGGCGGTCGGAATTGCCGCCGCCCATTTTGTGCATTTTCGCAATTTTTCCGGCCAGGTGCAACCTTCCATGGCGGTGCTGGCGTTAAGCATTTCCGCCAGCATTGGCCTTTTTTTCGGCTATTATCCGGCAAAGCGCGCTGCCAAGTTAAATCCCATCGAGGCTCTTCGTTATGAATAAGCGGATTGTTTCCCGGCTGGCGATTCGCCATTTTCCCTGGGCCGGTTGTGCCGTGACATTGGCCACGGAAAATAACCGAGCCGCTCCGCCGGCGACGGCCAGAGGCCCGATGCGGTGCCGCCGCTCGCTTGGCGTACTGGCGCTGGTGGCTCTGGCGGTGGCGGGCTGTCAAACCATTCATTCCGGCGGCTATGAAAACTATATGCCGGCTGCCGCCGTCCGTCAGATTTCCGCTGCGGCAACGGAGGAATCCGCCGCGACAACCCGCATGGCCGTGGTGGAACAGGGCCCGCACGGCGGGAAATCCATCGTGAATGGGCAAACGAATCTGATGAATCTTTCACTGGAAAAAGCGTTGTTGCTGGGGTTGGCGAACAATCCGGCACTGGTGGTGCAACGATTCAACCCATCCATCGCCCAGACACAAATTGAAGCGCAGCGTGGCCTGTTTGACCCACAGCTTACCTTTTCCGCCCAGGATGGACGCAATCGGGTGCCTGGTTCCGGCGGGTATTCCAATAGTGACGCTGGTTC
>JAJZEY010000355.1:2669-4436 GCA_021805585.1 Planctomycetota bacterium | reverse complement strand
ACCGGTCATCAGCATGTCCATTGAACCCAAAAGCGCCAATGATAAAAACAAGCTGGGCGAAGCCCTTACCACGCTGCGCCGCGAAGACCCGACTTTCCGCAGTAACTTTGACCCCGAAACCGGCCAGACCATTATTCATGGCATGGGTGAATTGCACCTGGAAATTATCGCCAACAAACTTAAACGCGATATGAAGGTGGATGTCATGGTGGGTAAACCCAAGGTCGCCTACAAGGAAACCATTACCAAACTTGGCGAGGCCCAGGGTAAGCACGTCAAACAGTCCGGTGGTCGCGGCCAATATGGCGATTGCTGGATCAAGCTTGAACCCTACAGCCCCGTGGAAGGTGATGATTCAGAGGATACGCTTCTGTTTGTCAATGAAATCAAGGGCGGTACGATTCCAAGAGAATACATCCCGTCGGTTGAATACGGCGTGCGGCAGGCTGCAAAATCCGGCGTGCTGGGCGGCTTCCCCATGTTGAATATGAAGGTCATGCTGTTTGACGGCAGCTACCATGATGTGGATTCTTCGCAGATAGCCTTTGAACAGGCCGGTATTCTTGCGATGCAGGCCGCCTGCAAAAAGGCCGGCCCGGTTCTCCTTGAGCCAATCATGAAGCTTCAGGTAACCACCCCCGTTGAATTCGCCGGCCCCGTGCAGGGCGATATCAGCAGCCGCCGGGCCATGATTGAAAACACCGAAACCCGCGGCAATACCCAGATTATCGACGCCACCGTGCCGCTGGCCAGCATGTTCGGCTATTCGACTATTTTGCGGTCGCTGACGCAGGGCCGTGCGAATTACACAATGGAACCGCACAGCTATGCCCAGGTGCCTAATCATGTGAAGGATGAAATTCTGGCCAGCCTGAAATAAGGCTTAAACCCACCGCATTCAATCCAACAGTTATCAACCGCCTCAACGGTTCGGAACCAAAGCAGTGCGCCACGCTTTGGTTCAGCCGTTGAAGGCGGTTTTTTTATTGCAACGCACACGGGCGGTAGTTTTGGCCGCGTGCTGGAACCCCAAATCGAACCCATCACCAAGCGAAACAGAAAGGACCATTCCCCGGCCGCCAACGGTAATCTGAGGGGCGGGCGTTTCGCCCGACATTCATGGATAAAGCCGAAGTCCACCGCTCGCATGAGTAAAATAACGAACCGCCGCCTTGCCCCCGGCATCCGGTGCTATTCTTTGATTTCGCCGGTTGCGTGACTCCACTTTCGTCTGCGCACGGCGCGATTATTCTTCCCATTGCGCATTGGTGTAAACATTTTGCACATCATCATGTTCTTCCAGTGCGTCAATCAGGGCCTGAATGGTTTGCGTGATTTCCCCGGACACGGGAATGGTCTGGCCGGGAACCAGCGTTATTTCCGCGGAAACCATGGGGATTTTTGCGTGTTCGAGGGCCTTGCGGACCTTCTCATATTCCGCCAGCGTGGTTTGAACGGTGTACCCTTCCGGTGCGGAAACCACATCGCTGGCACCGGCTTCCAGGGCCATTTCCAGAAGGGCATCTTCATTGATAGCCGGGCGTTCAATGGCAATTATGCCTTGTGTGGAAAACATCCATCCCACCGAATTCGCCGCACCCAGGGCTCCGCCGGCACGGTCAAAAATAACGCGGATTTCACCGGCGGTCCGATTGCGATTATCCGTCAGGGCGTCGACCAAAATAGCCACACCGCCGGGACCATAGCCCTCATACAGCACGCTTTCGTAATTGTGGCCGGCCAGTTCGCCGGTGCCTTTTTTTACGG
>JAJZEY010000355.1:0-2659 GCA_021805585.1 Planctomycetota bacterium | reverse complement strand
TTATCAATGGTGTCATTGGGCATGTTGGCGGCGCGGGCTTTATCAATGGCATAGCGCAAGGCCAGATTGTCATCCGGATTTCCCCCGCGCTTGGCCGCGATGATAATCAGCCGTGCCAGTTTGCTCCAGACCTTGCCGCGGCGCGCATCCACCACGGCCTTTTTGTGCTTGATTGATTTCCAGTGCGAATGACCCGCCATGTCAGATATTGCTCCGCAAAATGCCGTAAAAATATCGTGTCGCATCATACCGGCGGGGGGCTAAATTGGACAGACCGACTAAAATCTTTGCTTTTCAGGGGCGTGCCCGCTTTTATCGGGAAAAAAATATCACATGGATAGACGGGTATCCGGCGTGAAAGCTTTCCCGGAAGTCGTTTTCCTTCCTGTGACGACTAAGAAGGCGAAACGCCCGATCCCCAGTCCCTGGGGGGGCGGGCGTCTGGCCCGACAAATGAGGCGGCCAGGATTTGGGCACCCGGATGGCGTCGGCAGGCCGGGACCGCTGATATTTCCAGTGCCAAAAGTGACAACCTGTATCAGGACGTGACAGTGGCAACACCCTATAAATAAGTGGCCTTCGCGTGATTTTGCCCCATATCGGCAAAAAACCGGCCGGTCATGAGCCGACCGGAAATGTTGGACTCGGAATTGCGGCTTATAAATGCCGATATAAATTATGAGCGATAGTTCGCTCCGTGGCGTTTTACGGTCTGTACTCGCCGCGTTCGCCTCTGATATCTAAAAGCATAGCGCCTGCTCAGAACGCGCTTTGGTACTGTGGTTCAAGGCGTTTTGCTTTATATCATCGGCCAGACACAATGCGAAAGTTGCCTGCGATGACTGACTGCGGAATTGTATTGATGAATCCCCGACATGCCGCGGCTTGGAGAGACTTATGGATTGCGTTCAGGAAATAAGAAATGCGCTCCCGCTGATTATGCCCGCACTGCGCCAATGGTGTCTGCATGAGGAAAAGGTAATCCTTGACAAGGGCATTCCCTTAACGGATCACGAAATTCTGGATGCCCGTCTGGCCGGCGTGCGCCATCCGGATCGCGTGCGGCTGTTGCTGGTGGATCACCTTCGATTGACCAGCATCGGGTTATTACGCCGCGTATTGCCCGCTCTGGAAATCATTCGACCCACCAGCGCAGCCATGACCTTGGGGTATGGCATTTATGTCCGCAAAAACAGTCGTCACGATCGTGAGGTGATGGTGCATCATTTTGTGCACGCGGCGCAATCTGAAAGGCTCGCGGGTATTGATCATTATATTTCCATGTATATTCAGGAATGCCTGAACTATGGGTACAACGCGGCTCCCCTGGAACTGGAGGCCAGGGAACTCACACGCCGGGTTTTAGCCGATAACCCTTCAGCGGCCGACAACTATCTGGTCTGACGGCGGCCGGTAATTCGCCGGAACCTGTTGGTTGCGTGGCTGATGCATCGGATATCTAATCCGGCCGGGATGAAACCTGTCCATTCAGCCGTCGGCTGCCCAAATTGAGGCAGGGGGCACGGCCTGTTTAGAACCGCCCCTCAATGACCTTGTGCCGGTTGCATGGGAATATTCAGGTTATTCCAGTAACGGTTTGCCGCCGTCTGGGCGGCGCTTAGTTGCGCGGTTTGCCGGGCAAGGTTGTTGTTCAATTGAACGAAAAGTATTTCCTGCTTATTTAAAAGAATCACCATATTGTTGGAGGCCGGTGTCGCCTTCTTGATTACCCCAATGCTTTGTTCCAGATGTGTGGTGATGGCGTTAACGGTCGCCAATTGTGCATTGGTTGACGCAATGGCGCTGTTGGCGGCATCCACAGTCGCGTTAAGCCTTTGGCCACGGTGAATTGCCGCAACGACCGCCGGCGGCAATGTGGGATATTGTTTCAAAAATGCCGCCAGGTCGCGGCTGTCCATTGTGGCCGGCGAAATGCTATCAATCTGGAAGGAGCGTCCCGTCAGGTTCAAAACCTTTTGGCTATGCGCCGGCACCTTCAACTTGAACCGCCAATTCCCATGTTTCGGTTTGGGCAGAGGCGCGGGTGATGGGGAAACCAGCCCATTCCACTGAATCGAGCTTTTCAGAACCAGGCTTTTTGCCGTCGCGGCGGAGTTGGTCGCTACAAAGCGAAAGCGGGTAACCACGGTATAGCGCCACACCAGCAGGCCTGCTTGCACACCGGCCTTTGTTAATTGAGCTGGGCCGGCTTTATCCAGATTCAGCACGACACGCATGGCGCGGTCCACAGCGAAGCGCAGGGTATGGCGTTGCCCCGGCTTCATGGAAGGCAGCGTTGCCTGGCCCGCGAATGTCGCCCCCTGATACACCGCCACCGGGCCGCCGGGTAGAAATTTCCCGGTGTTGTTTTTCAGTTGCAGCGCCAGGAATGGAAAGGGAGACTCTCCAAGTACGCCGTTGAAGTTCACGGCGGAATAATCATCCACCTGTTGGGCTTCAATGGGCGTCACCAGAACGGGTGCCATTGCGGATTGGCCGCGTGCCACACTTATTTTATTCACATGGTAATCAAAGGCCGGATGCGCTTTTCCGGCATCCGCGATGGCTTGAACGCCCATCAGCGGATTAAAGCGGACGACCGATGCTGCAGAGTTCTGCGTGGCGCTTTGTAAATGGAATCCAACTTGACCGCCGCCCC
>JAJZEY010000213.1 GCA_021805585.1 Planctomycetota bacterium | reverse complement strand
GCGCCACCGCCTGCAGGTGCGCCCCCAGCGCCCCATCCGCTGATTGCAGATGAAACATCGGTTTGCGCGCTTCCTGTGCCAGCGGCATAAGACTGCGGTAATCTCGAAGTGTTGCCAGGCAATGCGGATCGCCTTCGATGCCGGTGGGTGCGGAAAGATTTTCATCCAGCACGCTTTGGGCTTAGGTTTGCGGTATCTGTGCGATCCAGCGGCGTTATTTCATGCCCGCTGGGCCGAGATCACGCGCTATTTTCCGGTCCTCTTCCGTGATGTTTAATAGCGTGGCCGTATCCTTTGCGAACTTGCGCGCGGCCGCTTCCCTCATTGCCGGGCAAACGATGGCATGGGCTTTGTTGTGATACACATTCCTGTCCGATTTGCATTTCGGGCAGACCGGATTTGTTCCGAGGTGGCTGCCGCAACATCTGCAGATAAAACATGAATCTGCGTACACCCTTAAACCCAAGTCGCGAACATTTTTAGCGGTGAACTCGGCAATATCGCGGCCCGGCTCGAGGGAAAGCGTATCGGCAATGGTGGACAGCCGAGCCCGGTCAACCGACATCTGAGGATCGCGGAAGCTGCCTGATTGCGGCCGTCGCCCGCAATCGCTCGTGGCAGAATCGGGCGTTGTCATCACAAGCCGCCATAGCAACTCGTCGTCGCCTATATCGGGATCGTCGCGACAGATGGGAGTTAAGGAAGTCGTATGTTTGTCGATATTCAAGGTCGTCACGCTTCGGCGATCTGGTGAAGTCCTGCGCTAAACTGCACATTTCAACAACAGGAACATGACTACCGGTTATTGGCGTCGGGTAAATCAAAAACCCGTTGCAGCAGGCGAACCACGGCAACTGAATCCTCCGGATTTAACTGCCCATCTTCAAATTGTCCGCCCGACTCAACCACCCAGGCGGCGGTACGATCGGGGTGCATAATTATTTCAACGCCCCCGCGTCCGCCGTTCCATTCTATTTGTATGCCGTCCGACGCCGGAGCGATCTCCGGGGCCGGCAGGCCGCGGGGAAGTTGCTCACCCGGAAGTGCACTGATCAGCGAGGCCATCATGCGAATCAGGTCTTGAGGAATCGCGGCGCTGCCGTAGCCGTCCCAGTTGCCGGGCAAAGCTTTTATCTTATCGAGGCACTTAAATGCTTCAGCTTTCCATGCCGGCTCGAATGACGGGAAAAACATCTTATCCGCGGCAAGCGCGGCCGGTCTTGCAATTTGAAACGCAGCGGGTTGCTGATATTCGTGTGAGGTAAACATAATACTCAATCCTTTCTCTTCCAGACCGACTGCATTGTTCTGGTGGTCAGGTCGGCAAAACCACGGACGATCCATTCGCGTCCGATATCAAAGCAATTCAATATGGATGGCGTATCGGTGCCATCACGCAACGGAAGTCGGGCGGTCAGAATCAACTGCACAAGTTTCTTCTGGTCTGCGACCCGGATGGCCGGCTGAAGTGCAACAGTTAGCTCGCCCTGGGGCCAGGAGTATTGCGCTAAAACGCTCGCAATGTTGGGCTTTTGCAGAAACCCGTCAGTCTGACTTCCCGACCAGGGTGCGAATATGTCCTCCAATCGCGGGAGTTCGCTCCAATCGCCTGTTGGACCGATGTGGTTGACGTACGTTATCTCGCAGCGGGTTGGTCGCGGCGCAGGGAGTTGCTCCTGTTTAAGAAATGTGCGGAATATTTCCCATTTCTCCTCGAAGTTTTTCCGCGTTTTCGTGTAGCGAGGATACACGTTTTCCGCAATGCCACCGGACCAGGTGGTTAAAAAGCGATCGTTTTGCAATTGCACCTGCATGGTTGAATGATTATTTGTAAAGCAAGCGCGCGCTAAATTTATATCGCCGGCGGAAAGCCGCAGGCTGACAGGCACCGCCGAATCGCTCGGAGCCGGAGCGAGAGGTGGTTGGGTATCGGCTACGGGGTAGTCGCTGCGGATTGCCGCCCAGAACGCGCCGTAATGCGGAATCTTCATTTCCGCGATTCGGTCAAACTCAACGGAAAGAATAGTCTCCTGTAGCGGAGGGTTGTCAAATTCTGGCAATTTTCCGACCAGTTCATTCATACAGTTCCAACTTCCCAAGCATTTTCTAAAATGATAATACAGCCAAACGCGGATAGCTTCCAGTGGACGGCTCGCTTAAATTCCGGGCCGGGTCCATTGCACTGCATGCGATTCGCGTGGATTTTGCGGTTCGCCCTAAATCCGTGGTGTGACAAAAAGATGAGAAAACCGCTGATTTCGCCGATAACGCGGATACGCCGGGCAAGGGGCAGAGCATAAATGTAATCGTGTAGCTGGTGGGCCGTTCCTTCCTGACTTACGGCCAAGGTTCCGATTGAAGGCTTGCGGTAAACGACATGAAGGCTATAAACCGTTCCGACACCCGCGGATTCACGTGGAATGCTCCACCAGGAGACTATTCGCCATCAGCGGCGGGCAAAGCCAGTTTGGCGCCGTGGGCAATTTTCATGGCCAGCGCCTGGAAGTCCTCCCGAGACCGCGCCACGGCCTGCAGATGCGCCCCCAGCGCGCCATCCGCCGATTGAAGATGAAACATCGGTTTGCGGGCTTCCTGCGCCAGGGGCATAAGACTGCGGTAATCCCGAAGTGTTGCCAGGCAATTCGGATCGCCATCGATGGCGGTTGGCGCGGCCGGATTCTCCTCTAACACGCTTTGGGCATAGGTTTGCGGTATCTGTGCGATCCAGCGGTCGAAGGCTTTAACCGGCCGGTCCAGTCGTATCGCATGGCGTATGACAACATACCCGATGGGTCGAATATTTCCCGGGGGCAAATCGAGGTCTCCCTTCGGCCTTTTGCTTAATCGTTCGCGCCATTCCGCGCGCCACCGACGCAGCGCGGGGCCCAAGTTTTCCAGTCCCTGCAAGGAAAACAAATCCGGACCAAGCGGGATTACCACATAATCGGTTCCGATCAGCGCCGCCCGATTGATCGCTCCCAGATTCGGCCCCAGATCAACCATTATCACGGTGGCGTTGAATTTGACCGCGGCACTTTGCGCAACACGCCAGAAAGCGGAGGCCACTCGAAAGGATCGCTCCTTTCCATCCAGACATTTAGGCCATTCCTGCGAAAGTTCGTCCTCAAACGTTGAAAGCCGCATGTCACCCGCCAATAGCGACAAGTTATCTCCGATGCGTTCATAATCAGGAACGGCAATGTCGCCGGAACCTTTGGCCAACGGTTGCAGGCATTGGTATATCGTGTGGAATGGCGGACTTTTTTGAAAAAGATCGGGCAATTTCTTCTCGTCAATAAACGCGGCGGTCAAATTGCACTGCGGGTCCAGGTCCGCGGCCAGCACGCGCACGCCCATATCCGCAAACATCCAGGAAAGGTGATACACGAGCGATGTTTTTCCCACACCACCCTTGTTATTAAAAAAGCCGATGACGGGAATACTCATGGCCGCTTCCTTAAAATCGCCGCCACATGAAATTGCTCCACCTGAAATTCCGGCGGTGGATTGCCGTTCCGTTGCATTTCGCTCCGTGCCAGGTCAATTCCAAATCCAAACCGCTGCACATAACCCAGATATTTCATCGCCTCGGCAAGATAACTGTTGCGGTAATCATTAGCACCAAGCATTCCGAAATTGTCCCGGGTGACCCGGCCAAACGGGCCGCCCGGGTTCTGAATTTCCACACGGTCGTCAAACCATGTGATGCGCACCGGCGCATTGGTATTTTCATAGCTGCGGTGCATCACGGCATTACGGGCAATCTGCTGAAGGGCGACCAACGGATAGTCCGGCCGGCGGATTTCGCGGCTGGCGGTCGTGAAATCGGTGGCGGTGCGAATATTGAGTCTTAACAGGTCATCGAGTTCGGACAAAAGCCTCGGAAGCGACCCACGAATTTCGCGGGAGTCAGAAATTGGGTCGTTGATTTCCAGCCCGGCGACCCGGACAAACTGAATATAGGCACCGGGAATGAAGTCAGTCGGACTTCTTCCGGTCACCAGCAGTCCGCAAACGGTTGGAATGGAAGGCAAACCGGCCGCGACCATTCGCAGTGCGGCCAGTTGCTCATTGGGAGTCCGGTGGTTCCGTGCCAGCGTTTCCGGAGACACAACCTGTGGAAGATAGACTGTTCGAAACAGTTCCATGTCAATATCTTCCAACGTCGCATGGGAAACCGGGTGCAGATCAAATGGGACATCCCGAAACCGGCGCTTTTCAGTCAGAATCGTTTCCTGCTGCTGGCTGGCAATAGCGCCGCGACTGGCGGTGCGTATCCAAACCACTCCCTTGTATCGGACCGGGGGTGCTTCCGCCGGGTAGACCACGACAATCGCCATCTCATGACCATTTAGAACTTTGTGCTGCACGGTAATATGCGGCAGCGGCAGCACGTTTCCGTCGGTGCTGATGTCGGCCAGTTGCAAAAGAAGCTGATCGTTTACCGCAAT
>JAJZEY010000424.1 GCA_021805585.1 Planctomycetota bacterium | reverse complement strand
GGCGTGGCAGTCGCGGGCGACCCGTGGTTGTTCCCGGCGTACCCAATCGCAGTCGGCTATATCGGCTTATTTCCCTGCCACGCTGGCAGCATCACCACATGCCACCGCGCAGCCACAAGCAACTGACTGCCGGACAGATCGAACTGATCCGCTGGTGGATACAAAAAGGGGCCAGCGGCACCGCCACGCTTCAATCGCTTCATCCGCCGGCCGGGATCCGCAAAATCATTCAAACGCTGCCCAAGTCGCGGCAGCGAGATCGGACCGCACCGGCCGGCGTCAAATCCCAGCCGATAGCACTTGCGTTCTGATGTTCCGGGCGAATTTCTGCCCGAAACATGAACTGCTGAATTACCAGTGGAATCCGAACATAAGCCGGGCAGGCAGCCGACCGATTTTATAGCGGAACCGGACTGGTCATAAGCGACAGGACAAAGCTGCGGACGGTTCTGATTGCGCCGCACCGGAATCCGGATTAATATTCAGGCGCAAACGCAATCCAGCCTGCGTGCGGCATTTTGTTTTGGCATCGCCCCACATGCCTTTCGTGGTGGGAAAAGGGCGATTCCAAATGACCAATGCTCCGGCAAATGCTTCTACGGCATCGCCCGAACTTCATGATCCCCATTGAATTAAACCGCTGGGTACGCAGGGTAACGCCAAGATATATAATGAATTGACCACTCGCTTGATGTCAATCGTAAATCGTTTGTGGTGCGGGCATCTTGCCCATAGGCGTTAACTTAGTCGTTGAAAATCCCGCAAAATAGCGATAACGGCAGGCGGATGGCAAACGAAAACCCTACAGTTTACGGCCCTTTTTAAAACCAGCCGCCTCCGCCGGAACGCTAGGTTAACGCTTATGGGCATCTTGCCTGTCAATCGTGAATGGTCATAAACGTAAAAATGATACGTACCCTTTCGTTTTCCCGGCTTGGCGACCGGGCCAGTGCGCCATTCCTTCCTAATTTATGGGCCAGATCCCGATCGGCGGCCCGGGGTGAATGACATTAAGGCCATAAGCCGCTCCGTCACCCGCAGATTCACGCGGAGTGCTCCACGAGCCGTATTTCGGCTGAGGTATCTTGTCGGTGGGGGGTAAATGGTCATCGCATGTTTGCGGGTCGTTTGCCTTTAAGTGAAGCTCTTGACCACCAACTGTTTGTGCGAACCACCGGCCTTGAAATATTTACCCCACCTCGCCGCCGCTATAACCTATTGAGACCCAACTCCCGCTTTCGCCCCAGCCGGTGCGGATTCCTTTCAGGCATAGCAGGATGTCGGCATAATCCGGACATTGAGCGGGGATTGTTCCGCGTCAGGCTGGAATTCCGAGCTTTTCCCGGTAATACCGAATCGTGATCGCCAGGCCATCTTTGCGGGCAATGGAAGGTTCCCAGCCGAGAAGCTTTTTAGCCAGACTGATATTCGGACAACGCTGTTTAGGATCGTCCGGCGGAAGGGGAAGATGCATGATCTCGCTTTTGGAACCGACCAGGGCACGAATTTCCAAGGCCAGTTCTTTCATGGTAACTTCCTCCGGATTGCCGATATTAACCGGCAGATGATATTCCGGTGATTCCATAAGCAGGAGAAAGCCGCGAATTTCATCGGCGACAAAGCATAATGACCGCGTTTGGGAGCCATCGCCCTGAACGGTCAACGGCTCGCCGCGAAGCGCCTGCTTGATAAACGCCACCACCACGCGGCCGTCATCGACGGCCAGTCGCGGGCCGTAGGTATTGAAAATTCGCACGATGCGGGTGTCTACACCGCGTTCGCGGTGATAGGCCATGCACGCGGCTTCCATAAACCGTTTGGATTCATCGTACATGCTGCGCATGCCATTGGGGTTAACGTGTCCCCAATAGGATTCGGTTTGCGGATGTTCCAGTGGATCGCCGTAACATTCACTGGTGGAGGCGACGAAGATACGAGCTTTGTTTTTTTCAGCCAATTCCAGCAATTCCACGGTAGCCAGGGAATTGACCTTCAGCGTGTTAACCTGGTGCTTGACATAACCGACGGGACTCGCCGGGCTGGCCAGATGCCAGATGCGGTCGAACTTTTCGTTCCGTACTTCCGCAGGAATTCCAGTGGCAAGGTCCGCCTGAATCAGGCGGAAGTTCGCGTTCCCTTTCAGGCCGACCAAGTTTTCCTGGGCACCCGTGATCAGGCTGTCGACGCCGGTTACCTGCTGTCCCAATGAAACCAGGGCTTCAGCCAGGTGCGACCCCAAAAAGCCGGCGGCACCGGTCAGCAACACGTGACGCGGGTGTTTTGGATAGGAGGGAGGCAGTTTCAGGTTTAGCATCTTTTCGAATCCTTGTCGGACAGTGTTTCACAGAGGGCAATAACTCTTACCTTCCATGGCGGGCGGGCAAAAACCCGGCGGCCTTAGCCTAGGCATTGTAATATTGGGCGGCCATTCTGTCATAAAACACAAAATTTCTGTGATTTTTGATGGTTTTGGCCGGCGGCGGCAACGTTATTAAGGCGGGAGGTTCGATATAACGAACAAACATTACTGATCAATGATGATCAATGAACAGCGTGCGGGTTGCAAAAAACGGGGAGAGTAATTCGGAAGCCGTGGTGTTAACTTCCTGGTATATTTACAGCAAGTGAGCTGTTGGTAATATAAAAAACCTATCCATACTTGTACGGATTGAATTCATTAAAGGAGTTTCTTCATGAAATCGCATTCAAATGGTCGGAACAAAAGCAAACATTGGTCCAAATTGACACGATTTGGTGCATTCGCGGTCGCAGTAGCCGCCTGCATGGGCCTGTCCGCCGGTGCGGCCAGATCGGTCGCTGCGGTGGGTGCGGCGGCGGGGGTGGCAAGACCGGCCCAACCGAGCGGAACGATTCTGACGGTGTACAGTTCAGCGGATCCGGCGGGTTTTAATCCGCGGCAATGGGTTTACCAGACCGGACAGGGCGGAATGGGAGATCCAAACGGTGTGCCCGGCTTTGGGGTTGTGAAGCAGGTTCGCATCCTGAATTTAAAAGCGGGTGACAACAGGGTTGATTTTACCAATGTGGCCGCCCTGATTGACCCGACATCGGTCAGCTTTACAGACCTTACCGATCCGGCGGCCGCAGTGCTTGAGCAGCAGTTCAAATTTGACCTGGTGAATCAGAACAGCATCTTGCAAAAGTATATTGGTCACAAGCTTAGCGTATGGGTGCCGGTGGGCAATCGGGGACTGGCGAACATTCATGGCCGGCTGTTTCACGCGGGCGGTTCACTGGTGCTGAAAACCAAAAACGGCATTGATATTCTTTCGCCCAATACGGTGCAACAAATTCGCCTGGCCTCTTTACCGGCGGGGCTTATTACCAAACCAACTCTGGAATGGCAACTTTTTTCGCCCAAGGCCGGCAAGCAGAAAATTCTGACCAGCTACCAGACCAAGGGATTAACCTGGATAGCGGATTACAACCTGGTTTTGAACGCTGACAATACGAAGGCCAGCGTGGCGGCGTGGGTAACGCTGGTGAATTTATCCGGCAAAAGCTACCAGAACGCCCATTTAAAATTAATTGCCGGAACAGTGAACCGGATTCAGCCGCCGCAGCCTATGTTTGCCATGGCGCGGGCGGCGATCTATAACCCGGCCGAACCACAGGGATTCCAGCAGAAGCGATTTTTTGAATATCACATGTACACGCTGCCACGGCGCACCACGATACCGGACAATTCCATGATTCAGATTGCCCTGTTTCCGACCCGACAAGGAGTGAAGGTGAAGCGCGAGCTGGAATTTTCCGGCCAGACCAACACCTACTGGTGGAATTACGCCAACAGTCCGGACCTGAACAATTCACCGTCCATTCATTTTTCCGGATCGGCGGACGTGTATATCCGTCTGCAAAATTCCAGGGCCACCGGCATGGGAATGCCGTTGCCGCGCGGCAAGGTAAGGCTGTATCAACAGGATTCCGCGGATGGCACCTTGGAATTCGTCGGCGAAGACCTGTTAAAAGACACGCCAAAAGATGGCCGGTTGAAAATTCATGCCGGGCAGGCGTTTGATATTACGGGAAGCCGGACGCAGACCAATTTTCATTCGGATAATGTGATGCGTACATTGGATGAAAGCTTCAAAATTGTGCTGCATAACCATCAATCCAAAGCCGTGACGGTGCAAGTGCCGCAATATTTATACCGCTGGAGCAACTGGAAGATAACCAAAGCAAGCGAAAAATTCACGAAGAAAAATTCGCGGGAAATTCAGTTCCATCTTGCGGTTCCGGCGAATGGAAAGGTCACGCTCACTTACACCGTGCGGTATTCGTGGTAACAGGGACAAGAAAAAGTGTTCCGGTGTGAGGGCATCTGGCCCGCCGGGTCGGCCCCAAATGCGTCCGCGATGCGGCAGTTGTGGCCGATCGCCCGAAAAATGCTTGAATCTGGCGATCTTTATAATGTATTGATATAATTCTGGGAATCGCGAATCAG
>JAJZEY010000156.1 GCA_021805585.1 Planctomycetota bacterium | reverse complement strand
AAAGCCCATTCGACCGGACACGTCGTTGGGTATCAGCGTAAACAGACAGATCGCCACGCCATACATCGTTCCCAGTATGCCGAGAACTTTATACAGCGGTCGATTCTTGGTTCTGGTGTCGGCAATATGCTCCTGCACGGGAGTGTTAAGATTTCTCCGCAGGGCCTCAATGCGTGCAACATGCTCCGCCGAAGAGGAACGGTAGAATAAACCGGTAAATAAAAACCACGCGGTTCCGGCTCCTATGACCCCGAAAGTCGTCAGGAAAAAAAATGCGTCGGTGCGCTGACTGGGCGTGATATGGCGGTAAAGCCCGGGCAGCAATACAGGCAATATCGCGGGAAACGTCAGCTTGATGAGGCCCGAGGCAATCAGGCCTACCACGGCGGTGCTCCATCCGGACCAACTGGGCGTACGCAGGTAAATCAGACACAACGCCAGCGGGACGGTCATGGGCAATAACAAGCTCGCCGCCAACTGATTGGTCAATGTGAAAAGCCCCGGAATACTGCCCTCACCGAGTAACACGCCAATGCTGATAATGATGGCACCGAATGCCAGAGTCGTGAGCTTGCTGATTTGCAGCAATTGCTTTTCGCCGGCCCGCGGATTGACAATAGGGAGATAGAAATTGCGCACCACCACGCCCACTCCCTGGTTGAGTACCGCATCAAGGCTGGTAATGGTGGCGGCAAATATGGCGCTGACCAGCAGGCCGATCATTCCACGCGGCATGGTGGCCAGGCATACCGCGACATAGGCCGCCTCAGAGGGGTGCTGCAGGTGCGGAAATTGCTGATGCAAATTCGGGTGCGTCACGATGGCGGTCATGGCAGGAATAATCCAAATCACCGGTCCCACGGTCAGGCCGATAATCGGTATGATGGTCATGCGGCGGGCCTCACGGTCGCTGCGCAACATTAAAAATTTTGGAGAATTTTCCACGCTGTTAAACATGAGAATATTCATTAAGCTCATGGCGATAATCCATGCGCTAATGACACTCACGGGCGTATGGGCGGTCCAGTCAAAGTAGGATTTCGGCACGCGATGAATTAATCCGGCAATGCCGCCGACCCCCGGTTGGTGCAACGCCAGCACCGCCGCTACTAAGGCAATGGCCATGACCAGAAACATTTGAATAAAATCATTGGCCGCCACCGCCCAGGCACCGCCAAAGAATGACACCAACGTCACCAGCACACCGCAGGCCACCAGCGTGGCCACCAGATTGACATCAAATACGGACGACATGAACACGGCCACCGCGTACAGCGCCACACCGCCGACCAGCCAGAGTATCGGAATTTTTACCCAGGTATAAAATTGTTGTGTGGGACGCCCAAAGCGGGCCTCCACCGCTTCCATCCATGTAATCACACGCAGGCGGCGAAATCTCCGGCAGGTCCAGACCCAGACGGTGATAAACGCGACGACATTTGAATAATATAAGGCCAGCACAAATGTGCCGGTTTTATATACTTCTCCGGCGGCTCCGGTAAATGTCCAGGCGCTGAAATTCATAAACAGGGCCGCACCGGTAATCCACCAGGGAATCCCGCCGCCGGCGCGAAAGTAATCAGAGGTGTTTTTGCTCTGCCGCCGCAGCAGCAGGCCGGCTGAAAAAATCAACCCGAAGTACATCGCAATGGCGAGATAATCGTAGATTGAAAGCATGAAACCTCAGTATTCAACCGGCGTCGGAAAGCCTGGACCCGAAGTTACCATTACGGCACCAGCCATTGCGCTAATTCTCCGCCCCATCCACCGGGCCGGAAATTGCCGGGTGATCCATTGTACCGGGCCGTAATATTGCTGACCCGCACGCCACACATCAGCGGCTTCCAATGTGATGGATCAATAGAATAACCGTCTCGCGCGGTCTAATGGCCATGGGACCTTCCAATGTCAACGTCTTTCCGTTCATCAGATTGACCGCACGGCTCATACCAGCTGCCGGCTTAAGCATATACGTATGATGCCGGGAGGTATTCATTCCGATGAGATACGGGCCATAATGCAGGCGATAAAAACCCGCGCGACCCAGGTACGGCCCATAGCGGCCGCGCGGGAACGGGCCGTAATGGCCGTCGGTCATCACGTACCCTTTGGGCAAAACCGGGATCGGAAGTTTTTCGCCGGCGTAGGCGTTATGGATTTTGTTCCCCGGTGGAATAAAGCCGGGAAATTGCACTTGGTCAATATCATCCGGGCGAACAAAATATTTCCCGCTGGGCGTGAAGTGTACCTGTTCATACGCCCGCACCAGGCGGTCCATGATTGGCGTCGTGTAATGAATGCGCGCCAGGCGGTTAATGCCGTCATACGCCCGGTAATACAGTGAGATATATAAACGGGTATGATTATGTTTCACCACCACCACCCCGTCCTGCGGATCGGCCCAGGCGAAGTCGGGTTGTCCGGGCGTCATCGGCAATTCCATATGCGTTGGTGGGAGTTTTTTTACTGCGGCATACTGGCCGGGAATTTCCAGCATTTGCTTTATCGGCGCGCTGCCAAAACTGTACAGCATGGGGCGTATGGATTGAAAATACTGATTGTCCGCCAGGCACTGCTGAGCGTAACCGAGCAGTGTTTTGGATTTATCACCGAGAAGCGCGGCACATTGCATGCCTGTGCCGCCAAGCGTGCGATCTCCGTAGCAGACTTCCTCCGGATATAAATTGTGTCGCCAACCGATCACGCCCTCCAATCGCATGGCGCGGTAGCCATTATGATCAACACCAGGGGCCATGAAATAGCCACGGGCCTTGAGCATTTTGATCAACTGCTTTTCAATTTTCGCATTACCATGGGTGGCATCAGCCATCTGCCAGAGAAAATGGGTAATGGTTTCACCGTAGCTGGCAACATAACCCAATTCCCGCGACAGCCCCTGCCGCGTGACTTCATAATAATGATGTCCGAACGGCCATTGCCAACCGGTTGCCGTCTTGTTGCCCCGCCAGCGCACCAGCCCGATGGCTTCATATAAATACCAGCGGGCCTGTTTTTCCGGCATGGCTGATTTCGGAGCCAGCAACTGCAGGCCCAGGTTAGCACAGTAGATATTGTAATTGACGATCATAGCCTGATTGGTGTAATAGCGTTCGTGGGTGGTCAGATACGCGATGGTCTTTTGCAGCAGACCCGCCCATGCCGCGGCTCTTGGTTCGGCTTTTTGATTCTTTAACCGGATCGGTACATTCATATATGCTTTGAGTGCCGGATAAATCAACGATACCGCCCGGCCCACAGGGGCATAAAGCCGCCAGGTGACATTGGCCTCCCGGCGATTTCCACGGCCTTGGGCCATCGCATCAACATCGCGAATGATGCGCTTGATCACTGCCGGATTGTGGTAGGCCATGCACCAGTTCGTGTTATACGCTCGCGCCAGCATGTCCACACGCTGGGGGCCGTCTAGATTCCTGTTGCGCAAATTGCCCGCGAGGGCCTGATTGACGTGAAATTTTAATTGTTTGAGGATCGCTGTGCCGGGGTCCCGCCGCACGGGTGCTGGTGCTGGCGCACTGCCCTGAACATCGCCAACCGGTGGAACAAAAAATGGATTTGTGCTGATATAGGCTTTGTAAATACCGCGTGATGGGTGCGTCAGGTGATGCTGATACTGCCGGAAATTACTGGCGTACATCCAGTCATAGCCGATGGCTTGGATTTCCAAATGTACCTCACGCTTGCCCCGCGTGAGCTTTCGCGGCAACGGCTCGGTAACATAAAAAAAGCGGCCCGGAAACGGCCGGGAATTGGTCAGGCTTTCCGATCCGGCATCTTCCGCACCACTGATCAGGCCGTAATCGGACATAAAGCGATATCCCACCTGCAATCCGTCGCAATACAAAAGCAGCCTTCCCAAGTTTTCACCGCGGTCGTTACCCCAATATTTCACCGTAATGTAATTGGTCTTTTTCGGATTACATTTCATGGTAAAGTTCAGATGACCGCCATAAATCTGATAAGGATGCAGTGGCAGAAGTTCCCGCGCGCTTTGCCCCATTCCTCCATTGATAACGCCCGATGCGAACGCGGCCAGATGATGCGCCGCTTCGCTGGTGGGTTTTCCAAAAGTGATGCAGTCAACAAAGCTGCTACGCGGGGCGATTCGGCTTACCGGAGCCTGCGCTTGAAGAACTCCGGTAATTCCAGCGGCGGCCAGAGCCCAAGCGATTCCCACCGTCCGGCGAGTGACATCTCGATACGCCGAGAGAAAACTTTTCCCATTCACCATGATCCCGTTTCCATTTTCGCACATACGCACAATTCCGTACAACATCGTAACACTGAACGCCGTTACCTGATATTTGCCGACAAAGGCTTTCCGGTAGCGCACAGCCGACTCTATCATCGCGGTGCTTCATGATAAAAGCAATATCACTATGCGTCTAAATTTTATCATATAGCGACATGCGGAAAACTGCGTAAGTTATGTTTCTGATACCCTTGCATCCGGCCGCGTT
>JAJZEY010000272.1 GCA_021805585.1 Planctomycetota bacterium | reverse complement strand
CAATGAGGAGATCGTCTGCGGTTGACCGGCCACACCGCCAGCACCGGCGACACCCGGAAAATTACCCGGAAACGCGCCGGGAAATCCGCCGGGAAAACCACCCGGAATGGTCACATTTGTCGGCTGATTCGCCACCACATTCTGACGAACCGGCTGCCGAATGATCCGCGGCACATTGAACCGGCCCCCGCCTGCCCCGCCGCCATTGAATCCACCCGGCGCCCCACCCGGAAAGCCGGGCGGAAACACGCCACCACCGGGTATATTTCCGCGGGGAATTGGATTCTGCTGATTGGCTGGCTTCGGAGGTGGCAAGCGCAGACGTATCTGTTCCAGCGGGTAGAATGCCGGCTCTAAAATATTTGAAGCCGCGGCATCAAGATTGGAAAGTATCTGCACACGGCCAGCGGCATCCTGACCGACCATCGGGGCCGGCGGCAGCGGATTCAGATAGAAGCCGCGGATTTTTTCCCAGCCGCTCCAGCGGCCATCAGTACCCAGAGTCTGCCGCTGCACCTGCACACGATAAAAAGTGGTGCGCTGAAATGAGGGCGGCAGCGCCGCGAATCCCGGCTTGGCAACCGCTGGCCCCTGCAGACTCGCCAGCCAGTCGGAAACAGGAAAGTCCGCGGATAGTTTTACCCATGCCACGTCTTTGGTGACGGGCGCGGCTGGAGTATTGGGGTTAACCGGCTGATTCGAATTATCTGAAAGAATCGCCACGCCACGCCCCTGCTTGATCTTCATGTCAGTAAGCGACGGCACAACGGGTGCGTAAAAAGTCTTGCCCCGAACGACCACTGTGTTAATGTTGGCGACTGGTTGATTCAGCGGGCCTATCGCAATCGGCGGCAAAGCGGTCACTACGGTACTTAATGGCCGAACCTGCCCATCGGCTATACCCTTGACCAAATTCGGTACATGCGCCACACCAGGCGAGGGATTCGCCGGGTGGCGAATCTGATTTTGCAATTGATGGACTGCGACGGTGATTTTATGCCCAACTTCGCCAGGCGCGACTTTCACACCGGCACTGTCCGGAAGCGGGACACTGTTGGGATCTTTCACAAGGTTGATCCAAGCCAGATAGACGAAGAACGCCGCTCCGACAAGCAGGATGGCCTTGTCCACATACCGTTCGAAAGGATTGATGTTTTTTATCTGCATTTCCAGTTCCCTACAGACCGCCGGGGGAATTCAATAGTCACGTCGTCACTGTGCCGCCGGCCTTGACGCAATTCCTAGCGCCGACCGGTAATCGGCGGGCATCACACGTTTGTTCCAGCGTGAAAACATCACACATTCAAACAACAGGTCCGCTCTGACCGCGGGCACCTTGCCATAGACATATCCCTGCGTAATGGCCTGAATCGGGTCCACGGTTCGAATATCCATGTTCAGTACAATATATCCATTGTTCTGATGGTACAACTCATTGATAAACTTATTGATCATCCATGGCTCGGCAACCAGGCTCACCTGCATCAGCACCACCTGATAGCGGGCGTTGCTTACATGCCCGGTCAGGGGGGCCCCGACCGCCGCTGTTCCCGAACCGCCGACGGATGGAATATTTGTTGGCATTCCCGGAAAACCGCCGGGGCCGCCGTAACCGGGCACGCCAGGATAGCCGCCCGGGATCCCTTGTGGTCGAAAGCGGGCCATATCCGCCGCATTGGCACCCGCCCCCCCATTGGTGCCCTGTGCCAGTTTTGAAGCGCCAAGAAGCAGATGGCCGTCATCTATCAGGTTCAGGCCGTTTCCCGAAGCGTTGCCGTAGGTTGCACCCATGGCGGCCGGAGCCTCGTTGCCGACGGTAATGTGAATAAGTCGCTTAATGGGCGATTCCCCGACATTGGTGCTGGACCGATTAAGCGCCGCAATCGCTCGCACTACATCGGCCTGCACCCATGTGTCCACAAATGCTTCGTATATTTGATCCGCGGTCGGCAGTGTTGTACTGTGAATGAAACTGCGTATCTGAAAACTCCGGGGCGACGCATACACCTTTATCCCGGCCGCGGCCCGATACACCTGACGCTTTACAATTTCGCGTGTCAGGCGGGAATGAGCCCCGGTATCGGCATTTCCCGCTTCACCAACAGGCATGATGCTTGCCTGCTTTTTTAAGGCACGCCTCACCAGTCGTTTAATCAGGCGAGCCGTCGGCGGTGTACCGGCATCCAGCATGGCCAGAAAGCCTCGAGAGCTTCTAAATTTTGGCAGAAACAACCGACGGTAGGCGCTGCGAAACTCGCCGCGGATCACCGCATCACGTGAAGGCCGCGGAAGCAGATCACGCATCGGCACACCATTAAGAAGGGGAATTGCCCGCGAACCGGAAAATGACACTCGAAAACTTGCGTTAGCGGCTTCCACCCGTTGTTGAACCCAATTCGCCTGCTGGGCAATTTTCTGCTGCACAAATTCTTTGGCCTTAATTACCTGCGGCGTCACCGGGCCGTTATATGATTTTTCACCAGGAATGCGGATGAACGTGCGGCCGAGGCTGTTGGCCATTGTTTCCGAGCCAAGCGATGCGATCATTGAATTGCGGAGCCGTTTGGATTTGGCTCCAATGGGGTAATACAGCGCGACAAGGGACAGAATCACCACAAGTGTGCAGATTATCAAAAGCAGATTTGCCTTGAGGAACTTCATTTAAACCTCCAACCGGTGAACCGGCGACCCATCACGCAATCGCGTGGCGCGCCGTCGCTCAACGCAGGTAAATCAAAAAGGTCATTCTAAAAGCCGTTGCATGAAGCAGCGACTTTTTCGTATTCGGATCAATCACGCCAAGCGTGGCCGTACCTGACTGCCCGCCCCCGCCAAAGTTGCCCCCGCCTCCGAAACCACCGGGCATTCCGCCAGGAAACCCTCCAGGCATTCCCGGAGGAAACACGCCGCCGCCCGGCATACCGTTGTTAAAGCCGCCCGGCGCTGTGGGCTGCGAATTTTCCGGAGTCGCCTTGACCTTCGGCAGATAATCCGGCAGAAATACTGAACTAAACTGCCCCCGCGTCGTCCCCCATGGGCTGAACCCCAGACCCGCCGTCCCGCTTCCACCGCCCGCCCCGACGATGTCCGCAATACGGGCTTCGTGCAGCGACCCCGATGGTATGACAATATGAAAAGGCAGGTCCGATTTAAGGCCCGCCGCAGCTTTTATCGTATCTCTGAAGTGCTCAAGAATGCGCAATGGCGGGTTATAAGGCGTATAGCCGGTCACCACCACTTCGTAACCGCTGCCAGTCATGGACGGCTGCACCACTCCCGCAGCCGGATGCCCCGGCACAGCAGGCGCCGCCGGCGAACCGGTCAAGGGCGACAAATTCGCCTGAAACGTGCTTTGAATGGACTGAAGCACAATCTTCCAGTTTTTCCGTTTCGCCGCCAGCGACGTTTCGGCCTGCGGAAGGCTTGAATAGAACGTCTGATAGATCAGCGGCCAGATCGGCCGCCGGTTCATCAGGTTTTTGAAAAAGTCAATCCGCTTGACGTTGGCGTGATAGGTATTGTTAATGCCTGTATATTGCCGCTGCCAGCCGGAAACGCGGGCAATCACCTGGTTATCCCGCGCGATCGCCGGAGAGTGCATCGAATTATAATACGCCGAGCTGTCCATCATATACCGCGCGCCTGCGGTTGCCGTGCCCAGCACAAAAAGCGCCGCGGTTGCGGCAAACCATGGCGTTTTGCTGCGCCACAGCATTTGTCGCGCAATTTCAATTGGCAGCAGATTGGTCGTAATTGTGCCAAGTCCCACACCCTGAAGGGCCAGCCCGTAGGCCACGGGCATGCCCAGAGCCTGTTCGTTTAATCCCGCGGCCAAGCGGGTTTCCGGAGCTTCAATTTTAGCGAATGAATCGAGCCGATGAACTTCCATCCCTAAATACTGTTCCAGATATTTCTGAAGATTGGGCAGCCGGAACGAATTTCCCATCCCGATAATCTGTTCCAGCCGACTTTCACGGTGCGAACTGTTGAAGTACCCGACTGACCGCTGAATTTCAGCGACAATATCGGCGAAGGTCGGACGGAGTGCCTGAAATATCTGACGGGCGAACTTGTTGGTTGCGGCGGTTTTCTTAAGTTCTTCTGATTTGCGGAATTGCAACCGATACGTTTTAGCCAGAGACTCGGTAAAACTGTTCCCACCAAGATTGATATTGCGCATCCAGAGCCGACCCTGGTCCATGATAATCAGGTCCGTATGATCGGCCCCGATATCAATGACAATGGTTCCCTTGTCTTTTCCTTTGTCCTCAAACAGCAGCGCGTTGTAGACACAAAGCGGCGCAACCTGCACGCCATGCACTGTAACGCCCAAGGCGCGGAAATCCGCCAGAAGTGCGCCAAGTATGTCCGTCTTGATCGCAAAAATGCCGATTTCCACATCCGGACTTTCCGGACTCTGGAAGGGATGGTAATCCCAGATGACCTGATCCAGCGGAAAGGGTAGCTGCTGAATCGCTTCAA
>JAJZEY010000570.1 GCA_021805585.1 Planctomycetota bacterium | reverse complement strand
GGCATCCCGCTGGGATTCCATGCGCAGCGACCTGCTGATTCAGTTTGAAAAGCCGCTTGCCGATGATGCCCATTAATACGGGTTCCCGTCCACGCCGGCGGGGCGGAGAAGCCGCTTTCGCCGCCCATGACACCTCCGTGGCCAGCTTGGGTTTTGTCCGTCTTCGGCAGCCCGCCGCTCCACCCATTCTGGTATCCGAGTCGCGCCGTTGCATAGTCTGGCCACACGCTGGCGTCATCAAAAATAGTGCCGTCCTTCTGGCCTTGCTTGAAGGGCGGCGACGCATTTGGTTTGCCGTCCTCTGGCGTGTCACTGGAGGCGGGACTCATATTTGTTTATGATTCAACACTATGTCCATCGCTCTGAACATTCTTCACCGGGCAACGGCCCACGCGACCGCATTGGACGGCGCGCCGCCATTCAATGTGCAAAGCGCACCGGGGAGGGTGGATATCATCGGCGGCCTTTCCAGCGAGGCGGGTGGAGTGGTGGCGCACATGGCACTGCCGCGCCGTGCGGCGGTTGCGTTAAGTCCCCGACGCGACGGCCAACTCGTGTTTTCCGCAGCCCGCACAATTCCGGAATTTTCAGGTTCATCCGATTCTCCGACCCCAAATGCAATGGTGCGTTTTTCCGCCGATGATCTATTTCCCGCCACCGGTCAGGCGCTGCCTGAACCGCAGCGGCTGGTAACGCGCATTGGACCGGCAGGCTGGTGGACGCTGCCCTTCGCAGGGTTGTTTTACCTGCTGGCGAAAGATGGACATTATGCGGCTTTGTCGGACGCGGGGCTGCCACCGTCCAACATTCCGCCGATGCGCGGTGCCACAATTGCCATTGATTCAGATATTGCCATGCACGCAGGCCAGGGGAGTTCCACGGCCATTACCGCGGCCCTGCTTCAGGTCATCAGTCGGGCGGCACAATTGAACCTTTCCACATTGGAAAAAGCTGTTTTAATTCAACGGGCGGAAAGTCTGTTCGGCCCGTCCAGCGGGCACGTCGTCGATGCCCTTACAATTTTGTGTGCGCTGGATGGTCCGCCGGCCCATCTGCTGCGCTATTCGGCCCAGCCGCACAATCTGATGGGCCAGATTCCGCTTCCCCCGGATGTCCGACTTTTTGCATTGAACACGGGAATTCCCGCCAAACGCAGTGGCGAAACGGTGCTTTCCCTGCGGCTGGCCGGTGACATGGGCCTGCGAATTATGGAGACCATTTATCGCGACCTGGGCCGCATTAACAATCCCTTGCATGGATACCTGGGCAATACTTCCCCTGAACTTTATCGCAGATATTTCAGATCGCTGCTGCCGCGACGGCTGCGTGGCAGCGATTTTCTCCGTTCCTATGGCGAGCTTTCTCCGGATGCGGGACTGGTTCTGCCTGGTGAAATTTATCGCGTCCGCGCCGCGGTGGACCATCTGGTATCGGAACGTGAACACGCGGAAAACTTTCTCCAGGCCATGGAAGACCTTTCTGAATCCGCACCATCAATCGTCGGCGGCAGGGGGGGCACCTTGCCTGGTTCGTCCGAAGGTTGGCAGCGGCGGCTTGTTCTGCAACGGGCGGGCCGGTTGCTGCTGGCATCCCAACACAGCTATCGCTTGCGCTTGGGGCTTTCATGTCCGCAGGCGGATTGGCTGGTTAACCGCCTGATGCGGGCCGGGCCTGCGGCGGGGGTCTTTGGTGCTCGTATAAGCGCCAGTGGCGGCGGTGGCACCGTTGTGGCTATGCTGGATTCATCCAGTCAGGCCACAGATACTCTTTTACAATTGGTTTCAGACTATCCGCTGGAAATGGGCCTGCCGCTGGAAATTCAGGCCGCCGGTGCGCCGGGAAGCGCGGGCGCAGCCTTAAGTGTGGATGCCGACCATCGCGCGGATAGACGGCCCATCGGCGATTGACCGCGAAGGGCCAACCTGCCGATCAATCAAATTTGTATTACGCAAGATTTATCGGTTTGGTGCCGGTGCGAGTGTTAAATTTCCCTGATCTGGCGGTGACAATATTAGCCGCCCCATGCAATAGGGTGCCATTGCCTGAGATTCCTTCGCCACTGGAAAAAGATTGAATTGTACCAGACGCCGTTTGGACGAATCGCTGACCGGTTGCCAGGCGTAACGGATCACATTGGCTCGCAACCGTTCGTTCTGCCGCGGCGTTACCTGCAATGGGCGCGGCAGACCGTTGAGTGGAATGCGGATGACCACATTCCATGATGGCTGCCCCTGGTATATTCCGTGGAACGTTTTAACCTGCAATCCCTTGGCTTTCCATGGAATCAGGCTGTAGGGCTGGAGCAAGTTTATCCGGCCATTGGCATCCGGTGCCGGCGGCGTGCTGGACCGATGCCAAACCTGATTCACCTGGCCATCCGGAGCAATCGTGATTTCATAAAAATTTGTACCGTTCTGCAGTCGCGAAGTGTCCAGCCACACTTGCACGCAGTCGCGTCGCCAAAGTGACGCAGGGGCCGCTCCGGGTTTGTACCAGGGACCACGGCCGGTGTTGATCAGGGCAAGGTAAAGACTTTTTTTCCCATAAGCGGTGGCCAATTTTGTTTGCGTTGCAGCGGGCGGATAATGGGCCTGTGTGTTGACACTTAATTTGGACTGGTGGCCCCAGAATCGGCTTGTGGTCGGATTTGTCATTGCGGATGCCGCACTGGCACCGGGACTCGCGATCAGCGCGGAAACAGTGCCTGTAGCCTGACTGCCCACTGAACCGTTACCCGAACCTTCACCCGAACCGCCGCCCGTCGTTGAACTTCCTTTACAGCCGGGCCAAACCGATACCAACGAAGCGGCCAATGCCACCACGCCGAGCATCTTCAAGGTTGTCAATCCAGTCTTCTTCATTTTTACCAGTCGAACGGCAGCTTCCATTCCGCACAATTCGTGGAGCCACAACACCCGTGGTAATTGTAACCCGATTCGCGGTTTATGCACAGCCCGGCAAATCGTTTAATTAGCCGCCGCTTCCAATGGTCGCAATTCATATTTGCGACGCGCGGCTGTTTTGGCCCCTCCCTGGCCCAACGCCCTTATACGCCCAGAGTTGCGGACGGGCCAACTTCAACCATGGTCACCGTTTGTGGACTCATTTCACTGCTGTGGCCGGGAAACGCCTTGGCTTTGGGATCAATCAGCGTTTTGGCAAAATTCACCGCCGTTGCCGCTTCGCCGAACCCCGTCACAATCAGCTTCAGTTTTCCATCAAATCCGGTCACATCACCGGCGGCGAAAATGCCCTTCATGTTGGTCTGCATTTTTTGGTCCACCATAATGGATTGACCTTCAATCTTCAGCGGCCATTGTTTAATTGCCCCCAGCGAACTGATAAATCCGAGCTGGGGAAGGATCGCGTCAATTGGTAGCGTGCGCTCTTCCTTGGTCTGGTTATGATATATGACCACGCCGCTTACTTTATTATCGGTCGAAAGGACCTCTTTTAATTCCCAAAATATCAGAATTGGTATTCCAGCGGTCTGAACCTTTCGCACGGAGTCCTCGTGGGCGCGGAATTGGTTGCGCCGATGAATAATGGTAATTTCGGTCGCTACTCCGTGCAGGTTCATGGCCCAGTCCAAGGCGGAGTCGCCGCCGCCCACAATTAGAAGTCGCTTTTTTGCAAATTCGGATTTTTTTCCCACAAAATAGTGAATTCCACGCCCTTCCAAGGCCGTCGCCGACGCGACCGGCAATTTACGCGGTTGAAATGCCCCGGCACCGGCGCAGATCAGCAACGTACGCGTCGCATGTTCCCCCTTTTCAGAGGTCACAATGTAGCAGTCACGGCCATCATCGTGCCGCAGGCCGCAGACGGTTTCATTCAGGCAGACCATCGGATTATATTGCAGGCCCTGCTCAATTAAATTCTTAACCAGGTCGCGGGCAATGACTTTGGGAAAACCAGCCACGTCAAAGATATATTTTTCCGGATAAAGCGTAGCCAACTGGCCGCCCAACTGATCCAGGGAGTCAATGATTTTCGTTTTCATGTGGCGCAGGCCGGCGTAATACGCGGCGTAAAGACCGACTGGGCCTCCGCCAAGAATTGTAATGTCAAATATTTCACTGGTGGTCTGGTTCATGGATGCTGGTCCTTTCTAAGTCGGCCTTCCCGTCCAAAAGTCGAATGGGGCATTGTAACAGAAGTCGCGGCTATGAAAAGTCAATTGCGTGTTCATTTGTGCGTTCGGGTCTGCCAATAAATCGGGCGTTGGGCTATGTTGGATTACCTGAACGGGCGTTGGCTAAAAGAAAATGCGGGCTGTGAAGACGAAAAGCCGCACCACGCCAGAAAAATTGACAGACCCAACAAAAACGTGACAAAACCTGATCCCCTTTTTGTGCGGGCCGGGCGGGGAAAATGCGGGGCCTGTCTTACCTTTTTTTATTTTTCAATTTTTTTCTTGACAGGAATTTGGCGCGCTGGTAAATTCATGCCCAACGGTTAATGACAGAGGAAAAATCGTCGGT
>JAJZEY010000132.1 GCA_021805585.1 Planctomycetota bacterium | reverse complement strand
AGATACCGCGCGGCAAACAAAGCCGAAACACCCGCAAGAACAATTCCGATTATCAGAACTGTTCGCGGGTAACGAATCAGTCGCAGGGAATGTTTGAGAATTTTTCGATGCGTCATCTGCATGAATCCGGATTGTCGCAGGTTGCCTGCCCGATGGCCTTCGGCGCGGCAATCAGCCGCCGAATAAGCGGCGTGGGCATTCCTTCGCAGGCCCGAAATAATGTTCGAATCAGGCCCGGGCTACATTTTTCGCCAGCCCCATTACCGTGTTCCAGGCCGCGCCGGGAATGCGCTGGGTGTCCGCCAGAACCGCTTCCATTGCCTTAAGGAACCAGTCCATATCCGCACGGGTGGCGACAATAGGCGGAAGGAATTTAATCACTTCCGTATGATAGCCCGCCACCTGCGTAAGAATACGGTGTTCCTGAAGCAATGGAACAATAATCATCTGGCCGAATACGCCGAAATTTAATTTATGCAGGGCATCCCATGCCAGGCGCAGTTTTATCGAATGAGTCGGGCGGGCGAAATCGATGCCGAACATCAGGCCTTTGCCGCGCACCTGGGTCACGAAGGGACAGGTTTTGCCGATTTCAGTCAGCCGATTTATCGCATAACGGCCAAGCGTATCGGCATTTTCCACCAAGTTGTCTTCCTCAATCACCTGCATGGTGGCCAGTGCGGCGGCCATGGCCAGATCATTTTGGCCGAAGGTGTTGGAATGCACCACGCAACGTTCCATGGAACTAAAGACGCTGTCCATAATTTTTGGACGCGTCACCACGGCACCCACCGGCACAAAGCCGCCGGAAAGGCCCTTGGCCACGCACACGATATCCGGCTCCACTTCCGGCCAGTGCTGAAAACAGAACCATTTGCCGGTGCGGCCCATGCCGGACTGCACCTCATCAATAATCAGCAATGTACCGGCTTTGCGGCAGAGCCGTTGTGCCTCCGCCAGATAGCCGTCGTTCACCACTTCGCAGGTTTTGCCCTGAATCGGCTCAAGAATAAACGCGGCGACATCGTGATTGGCCAGGGCCTGTTCAAGGGCGGCGGGGTCGTTAAACGGAACCGCCGAGGTTCCGGGCAGGAGCGGGCCGAATCGATCGCGAAAAAATTCCGCGCCGTTCACCGCCAGAGATCCGGTCGTCAGGCCGTGAAAGGCATGTTCCACATACACAATTTTTTCGCGGCCGGTGGTGCAGCGGGCGAACTTGAGGGCGGTTTCAACGGATTCAGTGCCGCTGTTGGTAAAAAATACGCGGGAAAGCCCCTCCGGCATGTGCGAAACCAGAGTCTTAGCCACCATCCCGCTTAAGATGCTGCAATCCATGCGGACCAGATTCGGGCTTGCCGCATCCAGCAGTTCGTGGAGCACCGCACGAATTTTTGGATGATTCCTTCCCAGCATGAACACTCCCCAGCCGGTCAGAAGGTCCAGATATTTGTTGCCATCCGGGTCCCAGAGGTAGCACCCTTCGCCGCGGACATAATTTTTGTCAAACCCAATGGTTTTAAGCATTTTAACAAAGGCGGGATTCACAAATTGCCGGTGCAGGTCATACTGCTGTCCGCGATTTTTCTCAACCTGGGTCATAAATGTGTCAGACATGCCGCAAAATCCTGTATAACAACCTATTCATCCTTTTTAAGGAAACTGATTATAGCGGGTTGGACGGTGTGTATCACGTGTATAAAAATCGTCTGTGGCAGAGTTGCCGAATTCCGGTAAACACCGGCATATTCATTGGGGATTTATTGGCCCGGCGGCTTGCCAGTTTGCCGGCGCAAGTCGTATGATCAACCCGCCGTCGGGTATTCCGGAGATAAAATATCCAATGATGAATCCAAATCCGCAGCAGCAACAAAAAATCGGCGTGGGTCTGTTTGGTGAAAATGGACACCAGATCGCCGCACGGCTGATGCATGATTCCAATTTTCGAGTCGTTGCCCACGCGCAAATGTCCGCGCGCAGTCTTCCGCCTGCGGCTTTGGAAGATGCCTCCATCGCAAAGGTGGAAAGTCTGGCCGATCTTTTGGCGAATCCGGCGGTGCGGCTGGTCAGTCTGTGCAGTCCGCGCCGGGCCGACCAGGCGGCACAAGCCATGGAATGCCTGCAGGCCGGACGGCATGTGCTGGCGGAAAAGCCGTGTGCCATGACGCTGCCGGACCTTGACCGCCTGATGGACGCCGCGGTGAAGTCGGGCCTGGTCTTCCGGGAAATGGCCAACGATCTTGGCTGGCAGCAGCCATATCTGGCCATGCGACGATTGGTGGAGTCCGGCGGATTGGGTCGCGTGATTCAAGTTCTGGCCCAGAAATCTTATCCCATGCATGCGGGCCGTCCGGATGATGAAAATGTGGATGGCGGCTTATTATTGCAATGCGCCTCCCACACGCTGCGAATGATCGAACAGGTTGCAGGCCAGCCCATTGAATCCATTTATGCCATGGAAACCACCCGCGCGGAAAATGGCACCGGCCTGCGGATTGCCGCATCCATGATGATGCGCCTTGGGGGCGGCGCGCTGGGCACGGCGGTTGCAAATTACCTTAATCCGCACGGGTTTGGCTTGTGGGGCAATGAACATCTGCGCGTTTTTGGCACCCATGGCATGGCGGAAATTACCGATGGGGGACAACGCAGCCGTTGGTACACGGCATCAGGGGATGCGGGACCTTTGCAACAGGTCGAACCGGGCAAGATCAACTGGACCTGCTGGCGGAAGAAATTGGCGGCGGAATTTCCCGCCCGGCCCTGGAATTGCAGCTTCATCCGACGCGGATGGCCATTCTGGCGCAAAACGCCGCCCGCGCAGGGTAAAAAAAGAAGCCGCGCCCGAGATGCGGGTTTACATCCCCGGCGAACAGAAAAATCATATGGAAGCGCAATCGCGATATTTCAGCTTGCCGGCCCGCGTTTTTTTTGGGGCGCATACATACGGGCCGAAAGCACGGCCGCCCAGATAGCCAGCGGCAACGGGGCAATGAACAGCAGAAAAGAAACCGCCATCGATTGATCTTCAAGCGGCACGATATGAAACAGCACCAGCAGGCTGCGGAGCGCGAGCAGAGGAACCATAAGGGCCAGACTGATGCGATACGCCCGGCCCAGCGGCATTGCGTTGGGCCGGTTGATCATGGCAATGAGCGGACTGATCATCACAATCATTAAAAGGCACCATAGCCCGTTGGAGAAAAATATCACCAGACCGAACATGATGGTGATCAAGGCGGTAATCGTATCATGGTTGGAATTAATCAAGGCCAGCAGTGTGGCACTGTTGACGGTTACCGGGGGCGGCAGAAGCCGGCCATTTTTGCCCTGCCCAATCGGCATTCCATTGGACTGTGCCAATACAATCTGCAATTGCCGGATGGAAACGCTTTGCCGCGGTGTGGCGAACATCGCCCAGGACCCCGTGTAGATCAGATGATTTTGCGTCAGCACCATAACCATGGGCATGGAGGTGTCATGATACAGGCCCGTCACGTTCGGCCGCACAATAAGCTTCCCGCCTGAACCGACAATTTTAAGCGGTTTTTTGCCGGGTGTGGGTAAAACCGACAATCGTCCGTTGGTCAACAACATGGGATCAAAAGATTTGTCATAACCGGCGGCAAACCGACCGGCCAGATGCATAATGCGGCCGGCCATGGGATAGCCGGTCAGCAGTGAGCTGCCAAAAAGCACCAGAAGGAACGGCCAGAGAATAACCTTCATGCGGTAGCGCGCGGCCACCGCCCACTGGCGGGGTTCAATCAGCAGCAAGAGAATAAGCTGAAAAAGGCGTGGCGGGCGCTGAAAAACAAGCGGCGTGGGATTGATGGGAGGCGTGGCGGGGGCCGGCGGCGGACTGGAGGATGGGTTTGGTGTCATATTCTTGCCCCGGCGGGAAAAGCAATCCACTTAAGCTGTTGCACGGCACCGCCCGACCGCAATGTCCAGGCAAGCCGCCTGGCGCAGGCAATAGATCGGCGTCGGCCGTTAATCGTTGACTCGCCCCAGATATTCGCCGGTGCGGGTATCCACACGCACCACGGTACCTTTATTGATGAAGTCAGGTACATTCAGGATCAGCCCTGTTTCCAGGATCGCGTCCTTGCCGACATTGCTGACGGTGGCACCTTTAATGCTTGGCGGGCAATCCTTAATTTCCAGTTCAACCGTGTTGGGCAATTCAACCGAAAAGGGTTTGCCCTGATACATGGTGATCTGTACGGCGGTGTCCGGCTTTAAATACTGCACGGCCTCGCCAACAACATCTCCGGAAAGTTCCAGTTGTTCGTAGTCGACCAGGTCCATGAAGCAGTGCCGCCCGTTGTCGGAATACAGGTACTGCATCGGCTTTTGTTCCAGAAACGCTTCTTCCAGCGTGTCGTCCACGCGGAAGCGCTGCTCAATAATGCTGCCGGTCTGGGTATCCTTTAATTTAACCTGCATAAACGAACGCCAGTTTCCCTTGGAAACTTTGGCGAAATCGTGGACGACATACAGTTTGTT
>JAJZEY010000380.1 GCA_021805585.1 Planctomycetota bacterium | reverse complement strand
GTCGTTTATTTCGTGGGCGGCTGCGGTTTTTCCATTCTTTTATTCTTCCTGGAGCGAAAGACCGGTGTGGCTGTGGCCCAAGCGTGGCCGCTTCCGGCGGGCATTTTTATCAGTGCCGTTGCCCTGCCGGCGATTCTCATCGGTCTAGCGGCTATCGTCAAAGGCCAGCTTAATGCATTGCGCTTGCAGCGGGCAGCGTTCAAATCAACTGAGCAGACGCGTGTGGTCATAGAATATCTTCAGCAAACCATGTCCAGCGTGCGCACCACACTGCTGGAACAACGGACGGCCAACATACCGACTGCCGGGCCGACGGCGAACCCTGCCTTTAACGAACCTGAACCGGTCACCGCCGCCACGGCCCTGACCGCCGCCATCGACGCTACCAACAGCACCGAACTTATTCACCTGCTGACCCAGATCCGGGACCTGGCGCTGATGACCGAGGCCCAGCGGCTGGAGCGCGCCGCCCAGCTGCATCAGCAGCGCCGCGACGCATTCACCGCTGATATACGCCAATTTATCAATCGTCAGCAATGGAGTGCGGCGTCCGCCGCACTGGAAAAATTCCGTTCGGCACTCCCTGGTGATCCGCAGGCGACCGAGTTGGAGGCTCAGCTTTCCACCGCCCGTGCTAATCGCGTTCGATCGGATATTGAGGCTGTGCAAGCCGACCTGCGCCAGTTCATGAGCATTAATGCCTGGGATCGTGTGGAGGAAATTGTGGGCAAACTCGAATTGGCATACCCCGGCGAACCGCAGGTGGAAGACCTGGTGCGCAGCGTCCGGCGCGAACAGCAGTCCTGGCGCGCTGAGGAATTGCAGCGGCTGCTGTCCGATTTCCACGAGGCCGCCGATCATCGGCGCTGGCGTCAGGCCTGCCTGATTGCCCAGCAGCTTGTGGAACGCTATCCGGAAGAAAAGGCCATTGAACGCATTCGTGTGGAACTGACCACGTTGCGGAACAATGCTGACGCGCAGGACCGCCAGGAAATGGAAGTTGAATTCAAAGACCTGCTTAACCGCCACCGTTACGAGGAATGTCTGGCTGTGGCGGAAAAAATGATCGACACATATCCCGATTCCAAAGCCGCCGCGGAATTAACCAAAATGCTGCCGAAACTTCATGAATTGATCCGCCAGGAGCGTATCCGCCGACAACAAAGCGCCGGCGCAGAGCAGGGCTGAATATTTCAACGTGCTGCCGACAGTCGGTTGTTCAGAAGGCGCACCGGCCCCAATTCGGGAAAACGTATCTGTCGCGGCGGTCGCGTTTGCGATGGATGATGCGAACAAAGCCGGAATGAAAATCGTCACACGTTAAGCATTCAAATTTGCGGCTGGACACGGCAACGCGAGTTATACACTGCGCGGCGGTCGGTGATATATGGCGATGGTCGGAAACCCCGACAAAAGCCGATTTTGTGGCAAAATCAGTCGGGACCCGGGTTGGCACGTCGGGCAAGACAGGCTTCCATCGAATCAATCATCGCCTGTGCGGTGGCGCTCCAGCCGAAGCGCAGGACATTTTCCGCACCGAGTTGCCTCATATTTTCCGCCGCCGCCGGATTTTGCAAAACGTCGGTAATGGCCCGCACCAGCCCCGGCAAATCCGTGGCGGAAACTTTACTTGCCGCGGTGCCGCATACTTCCGGCAGTGCGCAGCAGTCGGCCACCACCGCAGGCGTGCCGAAGGTCATCGCTTCCACCGCCGGCAAACCGAAGGATTCACATTTGCTCATCAGGACAAAACATCGGGCTTGGCCGAAGATTGCGGCAATCCTTTCGCGGCTCACGCGACCCTCCATAATCACGGCATCGCCAATACCCAGCGAATGTGCCAGACCCGCCAGATGACGGGCCAGATCCGCGGGACATTCACCAGCAATCCGATAAATAAGCTTTTCCAGGCCCGGTTGTTTTCGCAAGTCCGCCAGCGCACGAATGACCATGTCCTGCTGCTTGTATATCGCCACGTTGCCCACGGTTGTGATTTCCAGAGGCCGATGGGTCCAGGATGGAAGCGGTGCCGCGGCGCGGTCCAGCCATTCGGTTGCCACACCGTTATAAAATACCGCGCCGTGCTGCGGCGTCAGGCCGAGTCGCGCGCACATCAGGTCCCGCAAATAATGGCTGGTCCATCCGACGATCGCGGCTTGCCGAAACGCCAGCCGATTGGCCCGGCGTTTGAAAAAGGCGATTACTCTATCCTGTGGTCGATTCCACGCCTCCGGCCGGTAGGGCCACGGGTCCTGGCAGTGGGCCAGCGTTGGAATAGAGACTCCAGGGATAATCATGCCGTTTAACTGCAAAATAAAATCCACCTGCTGGCTTTTCATCCAGCGGGTAAATTCGCCCGATTCGTAGCGGCTGCGCGCCAGTTGGCCACGGGCCGTTGCCGGCGCCCAGTGCACCTGGCAATTCGGCTCCAGAGTTTCGTTCACAATTTCCTGATGAAGCGGATGGCCGGCGATTACCGCCATGGTCACCTTCCACTGCGGCCGCAGGCGGGCAATATTCAAAAAAAGCTGCAGCCCCACCGTATATCCGCCGCCGCCGCCCATGGACAGGCCGTTGAGCAGAAGATGAAATTCCGGTTTCTGGGCGGGCGGGTTTGCCGATTTGCGTTGGACCATATACTGCACACAGTTGATAAATCAGGAAAAGCCGCGAATACCTCATTAAAAGTCCAGGCAATGCGGCCTTATGTCCCTTGGGGACGCGGCCCCATTTTAGTTTTGCCGGAAGCCCGTTTCCATTTTGCAGGCAATGCCAGCAGGCGCGGCACCCGGACAGCTGGAATAGCTTAACCCACGCACGATGTAGAAGCTACCGGGCCGACAACATGATGTGGCTCGCCGGACCGCTGGCGCTGGTCTGGCGTGTGTCAGGGACGGGCGTATTGTCCGCATAGGACCGGTCTGACTGCGCCGGTAACTTCCGGCAAATTTCCCGGACAATTCCGCAACCACGCCCAGCCAAGAATTGCAAAACAGACCGCTTCCCGCGCCTTGTTTGGAATGCCAAAGGAATCAATGAATTGCAGCGCCGCGTTTCGGGCTGGAAACAGATGTCGATTGAGGCGTCCCACCAGATCATCGTTATACATTCCGCCACCGCACAGAATGACCTCGTCCGGGAACCGCGGCAGAAACCGGCGATAGGCATCAGCAATGCTCCAGGCGGTCAGTTCGGCGGCCGTGGCCAACAGATTTTCCGGGGGCACCGCGGGATATTCGGCCGTTAACTGAAGGGCAAGCTGGCGGCCAAAATCTTCGCGGCCGGTGCTTTTGGGCGGCGACATTGAAAAAAACCGATGGGCCTGCAGTTTTACCAGAAGCGCAGCATCCACATTTCCTGAAGCCGCCCATTGGCCCTGATCATCAAAGGTTATGGTTTCTTCGGACAAAATGGACGCAAGCGCATCAAGCAGCATATTCCCCGGACCGGTATCAAAAGCCATGACGGGTGAATCAGGCGCGTTGCGCGGCGGCAGAAAGGTGACATTGGCAATGCCGCCGATGTTCTGAATGCAGCGGAATCGTGCAGCGTCGGAAAGCAGAATACGGTCGGCAAACGGCACGAGGGGAGCTCCCTGGCCGCCCACGGCCATATCGGCGGTGCGGAAATTTCCAACAGTCGCAAGACCGGTGAGTTGTGCGATGGTGGCAATATCACCGATCTGGAGTGTGCTTCCGACAGGGCGATTGGAATTCGGCGGCAGATGACAAAGGGTCTGTCCATGGCTGGCAATAGCGGTAATTTGGTCCCGGCGAAGCGGGCCGGAATCCGCGATATTGTTGGCCAGCGCGGCAAATTCCCGCGCGACAAGAATGTTCAAATCACAGATTTCCGCGGTGGGCACAACCGCCGGCGCCATCGCACCGAGCAACCGGGCGCGCAATTCCCGAGGCCATTGGCGCTCGGCGATATAGAGGACTTTTACCGCCACGTCCGGTAAATTTCCGCAGATTTCCACCAGAACACCATCTATGGAGTCCACGCTGGTGCCGCTCATCAGCGCTATCAGAATCACGGAATCATCAGATGAATTAACCGCGGGTATGTTGGTTTGTAAATACATGCCGGACGCTTTCCAAACGAACTGTAATGCCGCTGACCATCGTAAGGCGCAAGCTGAAACCTTGCCAGATTGTGGCGGCAAGAAAGACAAAAACATTGCGCACAAACGAACCTGTCTGATTTAATTCTAGGACGCGGCCCCTTTTAGGCGGCAGGCGCACGTTTATCGGAACACTGAAAATTCAAGTGAAAAATTACAACATGGTCCCAAGACTTCTCGACTTCCTGCCGATAGTTTTGCCTGTGCCTGAGCGTTCTTTCACGGTGTCCAGGAAAGAGACTGCGCGGGCGGCAAGAAGAAAGGTTGGTTTACCATGAGCCGCACCAAAACAACCGGTATGCAGGGATCGAAGTTACAGTGGCGAATCAAGTCAGAAACCGACGCGGCAGTCAGCGCGGGGACCGATGCGCGCTTCACCAGGCCAG
>JAJZEY010000202.1 GCA_021805585.1 Planctomycetota bacterium | reverse complement strand
GATGAATTGTCGGGAGATATTTCCGGACAAATAGCGACGGATATTCTGGTTGCACGCAAGAAAGGCCTTGCCGCCACCCGTCCTGATTTGGTCGCGCACAGCTACGGTGGCCTGCTTTCCGCGTGGTACGCGGCCAATATGTCAAATGTTACAATTACCCGGGCTGACGGGTTCGCAAACGGATTTTGGAGTGGCAGAAATGACCAATACATACGGCCAAATGATTTTGGAAAAGGCGACATCCGAAGGCTGGTGACGCTCGGCTCACCACTGAACGGCAGCCCTTTGGCAGACGGTGCGGAAGCGAATTATACCGCCAACAGCATTCTCTTTAAGTTAACCTTTCTTGGTTATGGGGGTGATGGCGAGGCGATCGATGATCTCATGAATTCGGGTTCCGCTGCTAAAATTATAGAGCAGGAAAAACCGGCCGTTGCCTGGGTGCCGGTCGTCGGCATTGCCGGAACAAATCCCGCGGGATTACAGGGCGCGTGGGCCGTGGTTGCGGGTTGGGCCGCCAACGCCGCAGGCATGAATCCCCAGCATTGCGACCTTGTCGTGTTTGACGTCAGTCAGGAGGACGTGGCGGGCACACCGGCTATACAGATGCGGACAGTGACCGGCGTGATCCACACTGGCGAGCCTTCGGACGGGAACGTGGAAAATCAGGTTGTGCAACTGCTTGATCTTTCCGGCCCGCCGGCGGATCCGCCCGCAGGAACCCCCGGCGCGGGCATCTTTTTTAATTCCTCTCTTTAAGGGAACCACAAATGGGAATTTTCCGAACCGTTCTCAAAGTCAGCTGCAATTATCCAAAATTATTCCAATCGGCACTGCTCGCCAGTATTGTTGCACGCGGATCATTAATATTTGCGCAGGCTGGCGGCATCCCAGCGAATCATCATTCGGCCAAGGCGTACCCGCTTGGGTATTTCCCGGGGCGGTCGGTTACTCTGGTCAATCCTGTAGGTGGCCGCAACGCACTTATGGGTTATGGCATTAACATTTCACGAAATGGATTTGGCACATGGCGTGTACGGTCATTTGATTTGAAGCGGGGCGAATGCCCCGGTGGATGGCCGGTGGGCGGGGGCACACGTTATTTATATTTTGTAGCCGGGCCATTGCCTGCGAAATTCGCAGCCACCCATCACCTTGACACAATGGATCACGCACTCATTCGCCTGAATTCAGATGGCAGTTGGAAATATCTTTTACCGCTTGGGTCGGATCAGAATTTTACCCGAGTTGGATTCGCCGACGATAAAAAGGGGGTTATGGCCATGACACATAACCTTGTTCTTATAACCCGCAATGGTACAAAGGTATCCCCGCAGCCACCCATTATTCACGGCAACGACACTATTGAAATGGTTCGTTGGATTAACCGCACGCGATTATTCGCGGTATCCGATGCGGGGCGACTGATTCTGCTGAAATACCGCTCAAATGACACCTTTAAGGTGCTGTGGGATGTGCGCCCTTTCGCCATTGATCAACATTATAGTTTCATTGGATTTGATCACCAGACCGGCGTCTGGCTTGATAGCGGAAACTATTTTGTGGATATTAAGCTTAGCGATGGATCCGTTATTCACGAACAGCGCCGAGCCGTTGTAGAGAGATATTTATATGCTCGCGAAATCAGGCGTGGTCAGATATATGGCGGAATGAGGGAGGCTATTTTCGGTAATCACGCGTTTTTTTGGCGAACAGGAAGCGGCGAAATGACCTGCTGGAGCGTCATGCCGAAAAATGTTTTTAGGCTTTTATGGCATGAAAAGCTTTCCGCACCACAAACCGTTTTGCAAGATCCCACGGGTAAGTTCGCGGTGGCCTACCAGGATCCAACAAATGCGCGGCATATCCTGTTGGCGGCGTTGAACATCCATAGCGGAAAAGTCACGCCAATCAAAATAACGCTGATCGCGGCCTCACCGCCTCCGTGGCAAAAGCCTCCCAAAATAACCAATATACAGAAACGGCGATTCGACCTGTACCTTAGACTCGTTCCACCAGACGAGATGAAACGCATTTTTAAGGAAATCAGCAAGACGCGTTACCCATCATTGAAGGCTCGCGCCGATGCAATACTTAGCCAGATGCAGGCCTATATCAAAGCCCATCCGAATTTGGTGCCACAGAATTTATCCGGCACCGGCCACAAGGCTTCCGGCCACAGGTAACAGAGATGGAATTCCATCTCTCGTTCTGCAGGTTTCAGATCGGGCCTGAAATTAACGCGGCCAGGGAAGACTGCCGCCGGCGACCATGTCGCGGCGCCAGTCAACCGTGTTGGCGCTCGCATTACCCTTTGTTCCAGAAACGTGCACCATACACGGCGGTCTCGCCGAGCTCTTCTTCAATTCGCAGAAGCTGATTGTATTTGGCGACACGGTCGCTGCGGGCGGGCGCACCGGTCTTTATCTGGCCGCAGTTGGTGGCCACGGCTATGTCCGCAATTGTGGCATCTTCAGTTTCACCGCTGCGATGGCTTAAAACCGCGCTGTAACCGTTTCGCATGGCCAGTTGCACGGCCTCAAAGGTTTCCGTCAGGGTGCCGATCTGATTTACCTTTACCAGAATGCTGTTGGCGGTGCCGGTGCTGATACCTTTTTGCAGATACTGCGTGTTGGTGACAAACAGATCGTCACCCACAAGCTGCGTTTTGCCGCCAAGTGTGTCGGTCAGTTTTTTCCAGCCCGCCCAGTCGCCTTCGGCCAGGCCATCTTCCAGGGAGCGAATGGGGTATTTTTCCACCCAGCCGGACCAGATTTGAATCATGTCATCCGATGAAAGTTTACGGGCGGGATCGCTTTTGAACAGCTTGTAGTGTTTGCCCGCATGATCCCACAATTCACTGGCGGCGGGGTCCAGGGCGATAAAAATATCCTTGCCCAGTTTATAACCGGCGGCTTTTACCGCTTCAGCAATAACTTCCAGAGCCTCGTCATTGGATTTAAGGCTGGGGGCAAAGCCGCCCTCATCACCCACAGCGGTGCTAAGGCCTTTTTTATGCAAAACTTTTTTAAGCGTATGATACACCTCGGTTCCCATACGCAGGGCATGCGCGAAATTTTTAGCCCCCCATGGCTGAATCATGAATTCCTGAAAATCAACGTTGTTATCCGCGTGCTTTCCGCCATTTAGAATATTCATCATCGGAACCGGCAGAACCTTGGCGGATGTGCCGCCAAGGTAACGGTACAGTGGCAGCCCGCTGGCGGTCGCCGCCGCCTTGGCCACAGCCATGGAAACCCCCAGAATGGCATTCGCGCCCAGCTTGCTTTTGTTCGGCGTACCATCAAGTTCTATCATCAGGCGGTCAATGTGTTCCTGGTCGCGCGGGTCAAGTTCAATTAATTCCGGGGCGATTTTAGTGTTCACGTTGGAAACCGCTTTGCTGGTACCTTTGCCGAGGTAGCGTTTGGCATCGCCATCGCGCAATTCCACAGCTTCATTTTCCCCGGTGGAGGCACCGCTGGGAACCGCCGCCCGGCCCAGCGTGCCGTCATTCAGCAGCACGTCCACTTCCACGGTGGGGTTTCCACGGGAGTCCAGAATTTCCCGTGCTTTAACATGTGTAATTTCAAGATTCATACCATTCTCCAGTGCATAACAGGTTGCATTTACATCAATCACCCGCGGAGCGGGCTTTCTCCCGCCGCGCCAACCTGACGGGACGGAACATAAGCCGGATAATGTAGCACATTGTCGGCTTTTTGGGCAACCGGTGCGAAAATAGTGATGCCAAAAGGCACACCCACGCGAACCGATTCGCCTTAGTGCTCTGTCACACCTACAAATTAGGATTGATTGGCTGCAAAGGCTCCAGATGCAAGAAGCAGCGGCGAAAATCGGGTCCGCAGACCCCTTGATCTGCTGCGCCGCCGCAGATGGGGCGTTTGCGGCCAACCCCGCAGGGCGGGGGCCAGGAGGCCGTGAGCTTTGGCGCCCGCAGCCCCCTGGCATCCCGTCAATCCTAATTTGTAGGTGTGACAGAGCACTAGTGGGCCGTTCCTTCCTGATTTACGGGTAGGGTTCCGCTTGGAGGCTTGCGGTGAATGACATGAAGGCCATAAACCGTTCCGTCACCCGCGGATTCACGCGGAATGCTCCACCAGGTGACTCGTAATCGCTTCCGACAACAAATGGCATGCCCCTGTGACTCCATCGCTATGATTAGCGATTCTTCATAAAATTTTTCGTCCAGCCCGGGTTTAAACGTATTGAGCACCTGCATGGCCGCGACCAGGATATCGCAATCTCCCGGCTTAAATCTTCAAAAATAGGTTTGGCAACCACGGTTCGTCACTCCTATCCGCGCAATCCGCGAAATCCGCGGTTCATCATAAAACGGACAAGACCGCGGATTTCGCGGATAACGCGGATACGCCGGGCAATGGGCGGCGCATAAAAGTAATCGTATAGCTAATGCGCCGTTCCTTGCTGATTTACGGACAGGGCTCCGATTGGAGGCTTGCGTTGAATGACATGAAGGCCATAAATCGCTC
>JAJZEY010000500.1 GCA_021805585.1 Planctomycetota bacterium | reverse complement strand
GGCTTTGTGGACCGCCGGCGAATCGCTGAAGTCCGAACGGCGGCTGCGCGCCCTGGCCATCGGAGGGTTGGCCCTGCTTGCAAGCGGATTTTCGCTTCATGTCATGATGCCGCGGTTGATGGCAGCCAAAGCGGTGAAAATTTCCCTGCTGCAAACGCGCGATGTTCTGCGGGAAAGTCTCAAGCCCGGAAGCGTGGTTTTTGCACCGGCCACGGTGTGTAACTATCTGAATTCCGTCGGTGGATTTGAATTGTATGACACCAGTCTTTTTATGCCGGGCATGGCGGGCCGCATGACGTTTCTTTCCGCCCGCAACGGCCCAAGCGGATTGCAAAAAACGCGCGCCATGGAATACCGCCATTTGCTTAGCCAACGGAATTCCCGCGGCGCATTTATTCCGGATCCCGCCTACAGGCTTCGGCAAATGGAATTGAAAATTGTTCAGAAGGCGTGGCACCAGGGCAGGCAGGTGGTCATGCTGGCTCCGGCGCTGCAAATGAGTCGTATTCTGCCCACGGCGGCATTTCTCAAGGCGCGAGCCATCGGTGTGATTGACCAGCCCGGAAGATCGCCGGGGCACCGCATATTCCGTGGTCACTGGGCCGTTCTTAACCCGCAACGGTTGGCGCGAATGAAACAAATGCGCCGGCGGCTGCGCTTGATGCGGCAATGGAACCTTGTGGAATTGCTGCCCAAAGGTGGTTCTTTTGCCGGCCGCGTGGCTGTCGGTCGAAATTGATTCGGTCATCCACCGCGTGGCTGTCAGCAGACTTTGTGGCATTTGATATTCAAAAGCTGGGCCAGCTTTTCCAGAACCGGTCCCATATGTCCAACACCCACGGCGCAATGGTGCGCCGGACCGTATGAATTCCAGTTGTTCATGAAGGCCCGGGCACCGATGCCAAACCGGTAGCGGCTGTTGGTATTGCCGATTTCCAGAATCGGCCCGGCAACGGATTCGCCATGGGCGTACAGCAATTCCACGGTTCCGGTCCCTGTTTCCACCACGGAAAGCAGCGTAACGGGTCCATGCCGCACGGACATTTCAACTGAAAGGCCGTGGCCCACCTTGCCATGATAAACGCCCAGTGGCCGCACACGGGTTTTGCCCTGGGCAATGGCAATGTGGCCGGGGCCGTCGTGGCCCATCAACACCACATCATCATTGAAATCCACGGCATAATATTCCGTGAAAGATCCACCGGCACCCAGTGAATCCATGATTTTCATGGCTTGGACATTCTTTATTTCCATTTCGCCGGCCACCGGAACGCCGCGGGCCGTCAGCAGGCTGCTGGCCAGAATAATGGTACGCACGCTAAGTTCGTTGGCCGGGTTGCCCGTGCCCATGTGGTAATACGCCAGAGATCCGATTTTATGTGAATCTACCATCTGGTCCAGCGCTGCGGAAGTGCGGGCCGCTTCGGCGAGTTCCGCGTGCGGGCAGTCGGCCTGAACATCCAGAACATCGTGAAAATGGGCAATTCGATCCCGCACCACAGAGTCGGATATTTTCTGGCGCCGGGCGGATAGTTCATCCACCTCAAGCATTTCAACGTGGCCGCCGAAATAGGCGCATTGGCGGGTGATATCGGTGTATATGTCCAGCATGCCGCCGTAATAATGTCCCATCACGCCCAGGCGGTTGTGTTCCATGACATAGGCGGCCCGTGCCGCGGCCAGCCACTGGTCCACTTCGGTCCAGACGGCGGAATCGTTTTCCAGCATTCCGGTGATCTGGTGAAATGGAATTCGGCATCGGTTAAACACGTTGGCTATTTCGGGTACCGGACAGGCCTGGCAGAAGCCGAGCCATTCGCCGGTCATGCGGGTGCGGTCGGTTTGGGCGTTAAATGCGGCATAGTCAATCGCGGGGGCGGGAGTCAGATTCAGGATAATCACGGGCGCTTTGGCGCGGCGTACCACCGGCAAAACCGTGGAAGACAAGGCGTACGTGGACACATACAAAAATATAATATCCACATCCGCCCGGCGGAAATCATGTCCGGCCTGCATGGCTTTTTCAGGTGTGTCAATCAGGCCCAGATTTACCACACCCACCCCCGGTCGGGAAAGCCGCCCCGCCACACGGGCCGTGTAGCCTTCCAGCCGGTCCTTAAGTCCCGGAAACTGCGGCCAGTAGGTATCAAGACCAATGCCGAAAAGTCCGATTTGGAGTGAATTTTTGGGTTCAGTGGTGGACATGAATGGTTGCCTTCCAGGTCATCTGCTTTGGTGTGTCCGAAAAATTACAGTGTGAACAGCCGACCGCACCATTGCCGCGTCACGAGTCGTTCGATAATCTATCGCCTGGTAAAGCTGATACCCATACCCTGCGTGCCGGAAGTTAATAGCGTAGCATTATTTCATAAATGCCGCCAGATGCCGCAAATGGCAATGTGGTGCGAATCGCGATAGCAGCCGTCGAGTAACGGGCTTTATGTGAATGCCCCCGAATATTGTTCCCCTCATGGAGCAAATCATGGGGATTTTTTCCCCGGCGCGGAACTTCCGGTCCGGACGCCTGCCTTCCCCTGCTGGATTTTCTGGAAGGCTTTACGCCCGGTGCGTTGAAAAATCCAGGTACGCTGCTGCAGTAATCTCTGCCCCTGTTTGGACGCGATAAAGGCCCGGATGGCTTGCGCATTGGCGAATCCGCCGGGGGGCAATTCCGCGTTCACCTTTTTGCCGAGCGGTCCAATGAATGGGTGAACCACAAGGGATTGTCCGTGCCGTTTTACCTGTACAATTCCATACCATCGGATAAATCCGTGATGGGAGGTCTTTATCATTTTCAGAAACAGTGATTGATAGTAGCCCGGTTTCATTTTATTTATTTTTTTCACCGCGACCGCTTTTTCCGCCGGCGTGTAAAGAAGGCGGGGTTTGAACCACTGGCATTGCAAGTAGTCGTGCCCCGCGATTTTTACCGGCCACGCCTTGAAAAAGCCATAAGATTTCGGCCCGACGTAAACGGCTACCAGATATTCGTCACGACTCCAAGGGTAGATGGTGGCCTCGTAAGCCGGACGATTTTTGGTGGCGGGTCTTACCCAGAAGCCAGCCCAGGCATGATCAATTTGAATCGGCCCAGGTTTGGCCACAGGTTCGCTCATGGGCAGGGGCTGCATGCACCCGGCCATTGTGGCCGCCATCAGGAATACAAGGGGCCACCGCCAAACCAGTCGCACCATTCGGATTGATCGGGAAATGCCGCAGGGCTGAATATTCACTGTCGTCTCCTTAAAAATATGTAAATGTATACAAGCGATATGCCAATCGCCCGGCCATCAGTCGTTGACCGGATTCAGGCAACGTGAAGCAATCGATTTTGTGAGAAAAAATCCGCCTTAAATCACGGCGGTCTTCTGGTGCCGCCAAGGCGCCGGCCCGGCCATTGGCCCGGTTTGGCGTGTGCCAAAGGGGCGTATTCACAAACGACTGATTATGGGAAACCAGTATCCGCCCATATTTTGAAAATATAATGCGGATAATACCCGGCTTTTCCCGCCACGGTGCCTGCGTGTCATTGCCGAAATAGGTGCACCACCAGCGGCCCGTTTTGTCCCTGAAATATTCTCCTGCGCCGCCGCAGGGGACCGTTTCCTGCCAATGCGCGTAGGGGCTGTAAATGCGACGGGATCGGGCGACACAACTGCTGGAGCGGCCGCGATAAAATAACGCCGCCCCAAGATAGTACCAGCCGCATTGATCGGGGCTGGTAAATGGCGGAGGGGGAATAAAATTGGCCGGTGCCCAACCTGGCTGCGCACACAGGGGCCGCGCCGGCAACGCGGGAAAGACAAACAGCGCGATCAGGAACCACACGCACCGATGACGTTGCAATAATTCCACATGAACCTCCGAGCGGCTTTTATTTTTCGCACACGCTTTAGCTAATGTTACCGAACCTCATGGTGAATTGCCAGGATTTTAGTTATGTAAGGTAAAGAGGGTGTGCCCGTTTTTATCGAACAGATCGCCAGGTGACAATTCGGCGATATGTTCATGCCGATCAGGCGTGCCGGCCTGCCGGCCGCTCTACTTTCCACCGCACAAATATCTCCTGTTCCGCATTGCCGCGGCAACGCTGGGCGGCGGGCGTCTGGCCCGCGGTGCAGCGACCTTGGGCCGGATGCCCGCATCAGAGCAATTGATCAGAAGAAATAGAAGGTAGAGCACAAATTAAACCCAAAGACCATCAGGCAAGATGCCCGCCCCCAGACAAAAAAAAATGACATGACAAATATGATGTGAATGCTTTTGGACAGGATGCCGATGTTTGTCAGCACCGCCCGCCGAAAAACTTGATGAACCGCTGCGTCGGCAAACCCGGTGGACCACCAGCCATTCGCCGCAGGCGACCCGGCGTAGCGAATACCCGGCTACGGGTCGGAATCAAATTAGTCAAACCATCGTCCGTCCGGCCGTCGGCCCAAACGCCGTGGCTAAAAATTAAAAGCAAAAAAAGTGACTTGGGCCTGCGCGTCTTTTGTGGAACCGGTAAAAAAAACGCGATGATTGCCCGCAGCGGTCGTACGCAAA